>JAQGNM010000266.1 GCA_028291845.1 Massilia sp.
GCGCTGGCGCTCAACGACGTCTCCTTTCACTATCCGTCGCGCCCTGACACGGCCGCCCTGGCGCAGCTGAACCTGGTCATTTCTCCGGGCGAGACGGTGGCCCTGGTCGGCCCATCCGGCGCCGGCAAAACCACCCTGTTCCAGCTGCTGCTGCGCTTTTACGATCCGCAAGCGGGCGCCGTCACGCTCGACGGCGTCGACATCCGCACGCTCGACCTGCACACCCTGCGCGGCGCCATCGGCATCGTGCCGCAAGATACCGTGATCTTTTCGGCCGACGCCATGGAAAACATCCGTTACGGCCGCGCCGGCGCCACCGACGCGGAAGTCATCGCCGCCGCGCGGCAGGCCGCCGCCCACGAATTCATCGAACGCCTGCCTGAGGGCTACAAGTCATTCCTGGGCGAACGCGGTGTGCGCCTGTCCGGCGGCCAGCGCCAGCGCATCGCGATCGCCCGCGCCTTGCTGAAAAACCCGCCGCTGCTGCTGCTCGACGAAGCCACCAGCGCGCTCGACGCCGAGTCGGAGCGGCTGGTGCAGCGCGCACTGGAAGCGGCCATGGTCGGGCGCACCACCGTCATCATCGCCCACCGCCTCGCCACGGTGCAGCGCGCCGACCGCATCATCGTCATGGAAGACGGCAAGATCGTTGAAACCGGCACCCACGCCAGCCTGGTGGCGCAAGGCGGCGTCTATGCAAACCTGGCAGCATTGCAATTTCATAACGTCCAGGTAACACATTGATGTAACGTGCTGGTCCGAGCGCGGGAGCTTATACATACCTGCGCTTATTGCGTTAAAGCAATTATTGGGCTATAATTGCTGCACCGCAATAAAAAAGGTGCCGCAAATGCTTACCAGATCAAGAAATTACCGTGACTGGAGCGTTGGCGCCCGGATCACCGCCATCACCATCGCCCTGGTCGGCGCCATCCTCGCCGCCTTGTTCGGCGTAATCAGCGCCGCGACTTCGAGCATGCTCGAGGATCGCGCAGTCGAGGCCACCCACCACGATTTGCGCGGCGTGGTCAACATGGTCGAGATGTTCAACAAGGCGGTATCGAGCGAAGCGGTCAGTTTTGGCCGGCTGTTTCAGTCGGACTTCGCCGGCAAATTCAGCGTCGACAGCGCCCAAAGCGTCACTGTAGGCGACATTGAAGCGCCGCTGTTGCAAAACGACGGCAAGCCGGTCAACCTCGATTTCGCCATTGCCGACCGATTCAGCACACAGACCGGCGGCGTCGCCACCGTGTTTGTCGCCAGCGGCGATGATTTCATCCGCGTTACCACTTCGGTCAAAAAGGAAAACGGCGAGCGTGCGATCGGCACCAGGCTCGATCGCAGCCACCCGGCCTACGCCCTGTTGCGTGCCGGCTCGACCTTCCTCGGACCGGCCACCCTGTTCGGCAAGCAGTACATGACCCGTTACGAGCCGGTCAAGGGCGACGACGGCAAGGTCATTGCCGCCCTGTTCGTCGGCGTCGACATCAGCGCCGACCTGGCCGCGCTGAAAGAGAAGATCAGCGCCATCAAGGTCGGGGACACCGGTTACTTCTATGTGCTCAACGCCGCCCCCGGCAAATCGCTGGGCGAGCTGATCGTCCACCCGACCCGGCGCGGCAGTATCCTGCTCGACGAAAAAGCTGCCGACGGCCGCTTCTTCATCAAGGAAATGCTGGAAAAGAAAAGTGGCCAATTGCGCTATTCATGGCTCAATTCCGTTGCCGGCGACAGCACGCCGCGCGACATGCTGGTCAGCTTCGACCATATCCGCGACTGGAACTGGGTCGTCGCCGGCGGTACCTTCCGCGACGAGATTACCCACGAAGCGGACGCCCAGCGGCTGCGTTACATGGCGTTCTGCATTGCCGCCCTGGCCCTGTTCGCCGCTCTGCTGTACCTGATGGTGCGCGCCAGCGTGACGCGGCCGCTGGCGGCGGCCACCGAGGCCGCTGCCAGGATCGCCGCCGGCGACCTGAGCGTGCGCATCGACAACAGCCGCCGCGATGAAATCGGCCGCCTGGCCGAGGCGATGAATTCGATCAGCCACAATCTGTCCTCGGTGGTGGGCAAGGTGCGCGAAGGGGCCGAGCACATCGCCACCGCATCGCGTGAAATCTCGACGGGGAACATGGACCTGTGCGAGCGCACCGAGCAGCAGGCCGCCAACCTGGCCGCCACCGCCGCCTCGATGGACCAGATGACCGGCACGGTGCGCGACAACGCCGACAGCGCCAGCCAGGCCAACCAGATGGCCAGAAGCGCCTCCGAGGTCGCCGAAAAAGGCGGGCAAATGGTGGCGCGCGTGGTCGACACCATGGCCTCGATCAATGCGTCTTCCAAACAGATCGTCGACATCATCGGCGTGATCGACAGCATCGCCTTCCAGACCAATATCCTGGCCCTGAACGCCGCCGTCGAAGCGGCACGCGCGGGCGAACAGGGACGCGGTTTTGCCGTCGTCGCCAGCGAGGTGCGCAACCTGGCCCAGCGCAGCGCGGCCGCCGCCAAGGAAATCAAGCAGCTGATCGGCGCCTCGGTCGAACAGGTGCAGGTGGGAAGCAAACTGGTGGTCGACGCCGGCGCCACCATGGACGAAGTGCTGGCCAGTGTCGCCCGCCTCACCAGCATCATGGGCCAGATCAGCGCGGCCAGCGTGCTGCAAAGCGAAGACATCGGCCGCATCAACGGCGCCGTCAACGACATGGACAACGCCACCCAGCAAAATGCCGCCCTGGTCGAACAAGCCAGTGCCGCCGCCCAGGCCATGCAGGATCAGGCGGTCGAACTGGCAGCGGCCGTGCGGGTCTTCAAACTGCACGGCGCCGCCGCGCCCGGCACGCCGCTCGGCACACAACAAAGGCCGGCGCTGGCCGGGTAAGCGGGCGCGGTGTAGAGTAGCGGCTCCTCAATGCTGGAGTCCCCTGTGCCCGACACCGACCTGCAGGCAAGCTGCCACACCGTTCTACCGGGCCACCGGGCGCGCTCTCCGGCGCGCCTGTTCGCCGACATGGCCGCCTGGTGCGAACAGCACGGCGTCGCCCACGATGTCTACGGCAGCGGCGTCCTGATCGAAGGGTTCGAGCGCAAAGTGGCGGCCCTGCTCGGCTTCGAGGCCGCCGTGTTCTGCATCAGCGGCACCATGGCGCAGGTCACCGCGCTGCGCCTGGCCGGGCAGGACCGCGCCAGCCGCCTGGTGGCCCTGCATCCGACCTCGCACATTTTCGTGCACGAAAAATCCAACTACC
>JAQGNM010000280.1 GCA_028291845.1 Massilia sp.
CGATGAACTGGTGCGCCGCATCCGGCTTGACCAGGGCGATGCGCTCAACCTCGCGATCATCTCGATCGACCCGTCGCGCCGCAAGTCCGGCGGCGCGCTGCTGGGCGACCGGATCCGCATGAACGCGATCAATCCCTGGAACGGCCAGGCGCGCGTGTTCATGCGCTCGCTCGCCACGCGCGAAGCCGGCTCCGAAATCTCGCACGCGCTGCCGGATGTAATCGCAGCGTGCAAGGTGGCAGGCTTCGACCTGGTGGTCGTCGAGACCTCCGGCATCGGCCAGGGCGACGCCGCCATCGTGCCGCACGTGGACCTGTCGATGTATGTGATGACGCCCGAATTCGGCGCCGCCTCGCAGCTCGAAAAAATCGACATGCTCGATTTCGCCGACTTCATCGCCATCAATAAATTCGACCGCAAGGGCGCGCAGGACGCGCTGCGCGACGTGGCGAAACAGTACCAGCGCAACCGCGAACTGTGGTCGCACAGCCCGGACCAGATGCCGGTCTTCGGCACCCAAGCCTCGCGTTTCAATGACGACGGCGTGACCGCCCTCTACCACGGCCTGTTGCCGAAGCTGGCCGAACTCGGCCTGCAGCTCGCACCATCGAAGCTGGCCGTGCCACCGCAAAAGCATTCGAGCGGCAAGAACGTGATCGTGCCGCCCGCCCGTGCGCGCTACCTGGCGGAGATCTCGGACACCGTGCGCGGCTACCACAAGAACACCGCGAAACAGGTGAAACTCGCGCGCGAGCGCCAACAGCTGAGCGAAGCCAGGCGCATGCTGGCCGCCGCCAACCGCGACGTGGTACTCGACGACCTGATCCTCGATCGCGAGAACGCGATGGACGCAGGCGCCAGAAAACTGCTCGCCATGTGGCCCGACATGCAGGCGGCCTACGCCGGCGACGACTACGTCGTCAAGATCCGCGACAAGGAAATTCGCACCACTCTGGTGCAAAAAACCCTGTCCGGCACCACCATCCGCAAGGTCGCGCTGCCGAAGTTCGAGGACCACGGCGAAGTGCTGCGCTTCCTGATGCTGGAAAACGTGCCGGGCTCCTTCCCGTTCACCGCCGGCGTGTTTGCTTTCAAGCGCGAGGGAGAAGATCCAACCCGCATGTTCGCCGGCGAAGGCGACGCATTCCGCACCAATAAGCGTTTTAAACTGGTCTCGACCGGCATGGATGCCAAGCGCCTGTCGACCGCCTTCGATTCGGTCACCTTGTACGGCGCCGACCCGGCCGTGCGCCCCGACATCTATGGCAAGGTCGGCAACTCGGGCGTGTCGATCGCCACCCTCGACGACATGAAAGTGCTGTACGACGGTTTTAATTTGTGCAGCCCGTCGACCTCGGTATCGATGACCATCAACGGCCCGGCGCCGACCATCCTCGCCATGTTCTTGAACACCGCGATCGACCAGCAGATCGACAAGTTCGTCGCCGACAACGGCCGCCAACCCAGCGCCGATGAGGCAGCCAAGATCCGCGCCTGGGTGCTGGCCAATGTGCGCGGCACCGTGCAGGCCGACATTCTGAAAGAAGACCAGGGCCAGAACACCTGCATCTTCTCCACGGAGTTTTCATTAAAAGTAATGGGCGACATCCAGGAGTATTTTGTGCACCACCAGGTGCGCAATTTTTACTCGGTCTCGATTTCCGGCTATCACATCGCCGAAGCGGGCGCCAATCCGATTTCCCAGCTGGCATTTACTTTGTCGAACGGTTTTACCTTTGTCGAAGCGTACCTGGCGCGCGGCATGCACATCGACGATTTCGCGCCGAATCTGTCCTTCTTCTTCAGCAACGGCATGGACCCCGAATACACCGTGATCGGCCGGGTTGCCCGCCGCCTGTGGGCAGTGGCCATGCGCGACAAGTACGGCGCCAACGACCGCAGCCAAAAACTGAAATACCACGTGCAAACCTCGGGCCGCTCGCTGCACGCGCAGGAGATCGATTTCAACGATATCCGCACCACCTTGCAAGCCTTGATTGCCATCTACGACAACTGCAATTCCCTGCACACCAATGCCTACGACGAAGCGATCACCACCCCGACCGACGAATCGGTGCGCCGGGCGCTGGCCATCCAGCTGATCATCAACCGTGAATGGGGCCTGGCGAAAAACGAAAATCCGAATCAGGGCGCCTTCATCATCGACGAGCTGACCGACCTGGTCGAGGAAGCGGTGCTGCAAGAGTTCGAGCGGATCGCCGAACGGGGCGGCGTGCTGGGCGCGATGGAAACTGGTTATCAGCGCGGCAAGATTCAAGAAGAGTCGATGCTGTACGAACATCAAAAGCACGACGGCACCTTGCCCATCATCGGCGTCAACACCTTTAGAAACCCCAAGTCGACGGGCGTGGTGCAACAGATCGAACTGGCCCGCTCCACCGACGACGAAAAGCAGTCGCAGCTGACCCGCCTGGAACAATTCCACCAGCAGCACGCCGCCGAGGCGCCGGGCGCGCTGGCTGCCCTGCAGCAGGCCGCCATCGACAACGCCAACGTCTTCGAGCGCCTGATGGATGCCGTGCGCGTGTGTTCGCTGGGGCAGATCACCACGGCGCTGTTCGAAGTGGGCGGGCAATACCGCCGCAATATGTAACAGCCATTTTGCCGCGGACGCCGAATCATGGCCGGTTCAAGCGACCGGCTTTTTTTCGCCCGTCGGCCTACAATGGCGTCAGTGTCCATTAAGCGCAGCCCGATGCCCATCAAGCCCGAACAACTTGCCGCCCTGATGCACGAAGTCGAGCAGGAAGATCCGATCGACTTCGCCGACCTGCCGTTCGACGAGCACGAGCTGCGCGAACTGGTGGCCAGCCACCTGTGCGAGATGGCGGCGGCGATGGACAACTTCAGCACCGAAGACCGCTTGATGACCTTGCTGGCGGTATCGGCCAAGCTGGTGCTGGAAAACCTCGTATTGCATTTACAACTGTTGCGTCGCCACGGTTTGCCGGTCGGCGACAGCGTTGAAGCGCTGCTCAGCCGTCTGCGCCAGCGAGGTGCCTAGACGACCAAGACCGGCGCCGCTGCCTCTCGGACCATTTTGCAACACGGAGACAATGTTGCGGAAATAAAGGGTTCCTTGAGGTATTATTAATCCCCGAGAAATATTTGCCTTATCATCCTGCGGCCCGCGCCGCAGCTCCACAACACAAGGATTGTTATGTCGCGTCGTGTAACCCAACGGGCCGTCAGCGCCTCCCTCATCGTCTCGGCCTTGCTGTTGTCGGCCGGCCTGACCGCCTGCGGCAAGAACGAAACCGCGGCGTCGCTGATGAGCGAAGCGCAGGCGTATGAAACCAAGGGCGATACCAAGGCCGCGCTGATTCAGCTGAAAAACGCCGTCGCCAAGAGTCCCGAAGACGGCGAAGTGCGCCTGCGCCTGGCCTCCCTGTACCTGAAAATGGCCGACCCGGTGTCGGCCGAAAAAGAAGCGCGCAAGGCCGCTGAACTGAAAATCGACGCCGCCCGTACTGCCCCGGTACTGGCGCGCGCGCTGGTGCTGCAAGGCCAGGGCCAGAAGGCGCTCGACGCCACCGCCGCCATGGCCGGCGGCAAGGATGCCAACGTGCTGGCGATCCGCGGCGATGCTTATCTGACGCTCAACGAATCGGACAAGGCCCGTGAAGCCTACCTGGCCGCCATCGCCATCACCCCCGGGCAGCCCGAAGCGCTGATCGGCATGGCGCGCCTGGCCACTATCGCCAAGGACATGGACGGCGCTGCCAAGCTGGCCGAGCAAGCCATTGCCGCCAATCCGAAAGATGCCAACGCCTACCTGTTCAAAGGCAATTTGCTGCGCGCCCAAAACAAGCCCGACGAAGCGGCCGCCGCCTACACGCAGGCAATCGCGGTCAAGCCTGACATGAGCGGCGCCCTGCTCGAGCGCGCCAACATCCACATTGCCGCCAAAAAATTCGATCTGGCCAAGGCCGACATCGAGGCCGCCCGCAAGGTCGCGCCGAACGCGCTGCCGCCGATATATTCGCAAGCGGTGCTCGATTTTTCACAAAATAACTACGCCGCCGCCAACGACAATATCCAAAAAGTGCTGAGCAAGGCGCCCGAGCACATGCCGTCATTGCTGCTGGCCGGCGCTGTCGAGTTGAACATGGGGTCCTTCAAACAGGCCGAACAGCACCTGAACGCCTACCTGAGCACCTATCCAAACAATGCCTACGCGCGCAAGCTGCTGGCGCAGACCCAGCTACGCCTGGCCGAACCCGACAGCGCCGGCCGCACCCTGGCGCCGCTGCTGGCCGGTGGCGGCAACGACGCCCAGGTCATGGCGCTGGCCGGCGAATCATCGCTGCGCACGCGCGAATTCGACAAAGCAACGCAATACTTTGAAAAAGCGACAACTTTGCAACCGGAAGTGGCCTCGTTGCGTACCTCGCTCGGCCTTTCGATGTTAGCGCAAGGCAATCGAGAAAAGGGTGTCGAGGAACTGGAAAAAGCCACCAGTCTCGATCCCAAATCGGAACAGGCCGGCACGACGCTGGTGCGCGCGGAAATGGCTCTCAGGCACTACGACAAGGCATTGGTCGCGGTGAAGGCACTGATCGCGGCGCACCCGGACAATGCGGAGTTTCGCAATCTTGAAGGTGGTGTATATCTAGGCACCAATAACCTCGCCGCGGCCCGCGCCAGCTTTGAAAAAGCGGCCAGCCTCAAAGCAGATTTGTTCGGGCCGGTCATGAACCTGGCCCAACTGGACGTCAAGGACGGCAAGCCGGAAGCGGCGAAAAAGCGACTGACGGCATTTGCGGAGAAAAATAAGGGTGCATCGCCAATGGTTGCGTTGGCCGATCTGGCGCTAAGCCAGAAAAACGTCAGCGAAGCGACCAGCTGGCTGGAAAAAGCGGTGGCCGATAATCCCGCCGATCTGCCTGCGGCAGGACGGCTGGTCCTCCATTACCTGCGTACCAATCAAGCGCCGAAGGCACTCACCCTGGCCCGAAAATTACAATCGGCCAACCCGACCAAGCCGGAACTGCTCGACGCCCTGGGCCAGGCCCAGCTCGCCAACAAGGATGATGCCGGCGCACTCGATAGCTACAGCAAGCTGGCGGGAATGCTGCCGAAATCGGCCGCCGTGCAATTGCGCCTTGCCGCGGTTCATCTCCGTTTGAAAAATGAGGCGGCCGCCACCGCGGACCTCAAGCGGGCGCTTGAACTGGATCCGGGCAATCAGGGCGCGCTGGCCGGTCAAGTTGAAATGGCAATGAGAGCGCGCAAACCCGACGCGGCCCTCGCCGTCGCGCGGTCGGTGCAGAAATCGACACCGAAGTCACCGTTGGGTTTCACCCTCGAAGGCGACATCATGGCCGCCCAGAAAAAATTCGACGGCGCCCAGCGCGCCTACGACCAGGCCTTTGCGCTGGCACCAAGCGCCACCACGCTGGTGAAGTCAGCGTCGGCGCTCAATGCCACCGGCAAACCCAAGGAAGCCACCGCGAAAATGCTTGCCTGGATCAATAGTCATCCTGGCGATAACACGGCCACGCTATATCTGGGCGAATTGTTGTTATCACAAAAAGATTTTGCTGGCGCAGCAACGATCTTCGAGGGCCTGTTGAAAGCCGCGCCAAACGACCCGTTGTTGCTTAACAACCTTGCGTGGGCTTACCAGCAAACCAAAGATCCGCGCGCATTGGCAACGGCCGAGCATGCCGCCAAGGTGGCGCCCGAATCGGGTCCCGTTCTCGACACGCTGGGCTGGATGCTTGTCGAGAAAGGCGATGTTGCCAAGGCATTGCCGATTCTGCAAAAAGCAGTCACGCTCAATCCAAACGCCCGGGAACTGCGTTATCACCTGGCTGTCGCACTGGCAAAGTCCGGCAACAAGCAGTCTGCGCGTGCCGAAATCGACAAGGTATTGAGCGGCGAACCATTCGCCAATACTGACGATGCGAAAGCCCTCCTAAAGAATTTGTAGTTTCCTGCCGTTAATTGCTTAGCGGGTGTTTAAGGCACACCGCAAACATGTAACACGTCGGCGAACAAGACGTTCGCGGCTGGCTGATCCGCCTGAGGACGGTCATTCAGGAGAGCATAATGAGTAGCGATATGGTGGAAATACCGTCTGTCGTAACAGATGTAAGTATTCGTAAGGACGAGGTCGAATCGAGCGACAGTGACGCTGAGAAACGAGATAAGATGATGTCCTCTGAATATGAGGACGTTATAGTGAATCAAGACAAGTATGGCATTCGACTGACCGATACTGCTGCCGGTCGCAATTCGGCCAGCATGTTGATCAGTAAAATGTATGCTTGGCGCGGTTACGCGGGCACCCATCAACTGTCCGACGATCCCAACCGTATCACTCTCACTGCCGCCGATCAGGGCGAAACTGTAGGCACCCTCACCATCGGCATCGATTCACCGATCGGACTGGCTGCCGACCAGGTGTTCAAGCCTGAACTGGACGCGCACCGCGAACGCGGCGCCCGCCTGTGCGAATTTACCAAGTTTGCCTTCGACACCAATGTGCGTTCGAAGACGGCGCTGGCCAACTTGTTTCACCTCGCAGTTATCTATGCCCGTGATATCAATCACTGCACCGATATCATGATCGAGGTCAATCCACGCCACCGCCGCTTTTATGAGCACATGCTCGGCTTTGTACGCGAAACCGAGGTGCGCACCAATCCAAGGGTCAATGCGCCGGCGTATTTATTGCGCGTCAATCTTGAATACGTGACAGAGCAAATCGCCCGCCATGGCGGCACCTTCAGCAGCGGTACCACCGAGCGCTCGTTTTACCCCTATTTCTTCTCGCCCCGTGAAGAGGCCGGCATCATCAACCGTTTGTTGAAAGTCGACGAGTCCCATCCTGATCACGTGCCGCTGGAAAATTAGGCAGCGCAAGTAGCCAGCGCGAGTTTCCGTGCTAGTATTTCAGTATGACAACTTCACTTCCAGGCGACGCAGCGGCCGCGCCGCGCCCGTTCCATTATGAATCGGCTTTCGCGCGCAATATAGGCTGGGTCAGCAATGACGAACAAGCCGCGCTGCGCGGCAAACGGGTGGCCATTGCCGGCGGCGGCGGCGTCGGCGGCGTGCATCTGCTGACCCTGGCGCGACTGGGCATCGGTGCCTTTCATATTGCCGACTTCGACAGTTTCGATATCGCAAACTTCAATCGCCAGGTCGGCGCCAACATGCAAACGCTGGGCGCGCCGAAAGTCGAGGTGATGGCGCAAATGGCGCGCGATATCAATCCTGACGCCGATATCAAACTCTTTCCCGCCGGAATCAACCGCGACAATCTCCACGAATTTCTCGACGGCGTCGACTTGTATATCGACGGACTCGACTTCTTTGCCTTCGACATCCGCCAGCAGACATTCGCCCTGTGCGCGCAACTGGGCATCCCGGCGGTCACCGTGGCGCCGCTGGGCATGGGGGCGGCCTTGCTGAACTTTATTCCAGGCAAAATGACGTTTGAAGAATATTTTCAGTGGGGCCAGCGCTCCGACCTGGAAAAGGCCGTGCGTTTCGTCGTCGGCCTGGCGCCGGCCGGCCTGCACCGCCCCTATCTGGTCGAACCGTCCGCGGTCAGCTTCCACCAGAAGCGCGGACCGTCGACCATCATGGCCTGTCAACTCTGCGCCGGCGTGGCGGCCACTGAAGCATTGAAGATCCTGCTCGGGCGCGGCAAGGTGCGCGCCGCGCCGTACGGCATGCAGTTCGATGCCTACCGCAACCGCATGGCATTGACCTGGCGTCCCGGCGGCAACCGCAACCCCCTGCACCGGCTGATGATCGCCATCGGCAAGCGCCAACTGGCTGGACAGGCGGCGCCATGAGCACCGCCGTTGAGCAGATTCTGGAGCTCGCCCGCTGGGCGCCGAGCGGCGACAACACCCAGGTGTGGCGCTTCGAGCTGCTCGGCCCCGACAGCCTGGCGGTGCATTGCCACGACACCCGCGCCGATTGCGTGTATGACCTGGACGGCCACCCGAGCCAGCTGTCGCACGGCGTTCTGCTCGAAACCATCGCGATTGCCGCCAGCGCGCACGGATTGCGCGCCGATTGCCTGCGCCGCGCTGGCAGCGCCGACACCCATCCCGTCTACGATGTACGCCTGAGCGCCGATCAGGCGGTGGTGCCGAGCCCACTGCTCGATGTGATCGCGTCGCGCAGCGTCCAGCGCCGGCCGATGAGCACGCGCGCGCTGACCGGCACGGAAAAGCAGGCGCTGGAAGCGGCCGCCGGCAGCGCCTATGACGTCATGTGGATCGAGGGATTCGGGCCCAAGCTGCGCGCCGCGCGCTTGATGTTCGACAACGCCAAACTACGCTTGACCATGCCCGAGGCGTATGAGGTTCACCGCCGGGTCATCGAGTGGAACAAAAGCGAAAGCAGCGATCGCATTCCGGACCAGGCGCTCGGCGTCGATAATGCCACCTTGCGCCTGATGAAATGGGCAATGGTCAGCTGGGATCGCCTGGCCACCATGAACAAGCTGATGGGCACCTGGGCGCCGCGCCTGCAGATGGATCTGGTTCCGGGGCTGGCCTGCGCCGCCCATTTCGTTCTCAAGGCCCGGCGCCAGCCGCAAGGCATCGACGACTACGTGGAAGCCGGCCGCGCGGTCCAGCGTTTCTGGCTGACCGTGGCCAAACTCGGCCTGCAACTGCAGCCGGAAATGACGCCGCTGATCTTTTCCGGTTATGTACGCAACAATATACGCTTTACCCGCATCGACAAGCTGCAGCGCTCGGCCACCGGCCTGCTCGGCAAACTCGACGCGGTGATCGGCAGTGGCGCCGGCTATCCGGTATTCATGGGCCGGGTCGGGGCGGGCCCTGCCGCCCGTGCCCGCTCGACCCGCAAGACGCTGGCGCAACTGATCAAATAAGCAGCACGGAAATACTTGCGTCGTCAAGCAATTCGCGCTGACGCCGCGGCCGCATTTTTACCATCAACGGCAGTTTTTAAGGGCACGCGCCGGTCCGGCGCCGCCGTACCGACGGGATCAACATGAACCGCAAGAAAATCCTTTTTTTCGCCGAGGCGGTCACCCTCGCCCACGTCGGCCGCGCCCTGACGCTTGCCGCCACGCTCGACCCGGCGCGCTACGATATCCACTTCGCGTGCGCGCCGGGCTATGACTTTTGTTTTACCGGTACCGCCTTCACCCGCTGGACCGTCAACAGCATTCCGAGTTCGCAATTTCTGCAGGCGCTCGCCGACGGCAAGCCCGTCTATAGCAATGTCACCCTCGGCAGCTACGTCGAGGAAGACCTGCGGCTGCTCGACCAGTTGCGGCCCGACGTGGTGATCGGCGACTTCCGTATTTCCCTGTCGATCAGCGCGCGCCTGGCCGGCATTCCCTATATAGCACTGAGCAATGCCTATTGGAGTCCGTTCCTGCGCCAGAGGTACACGGTGCCGAATATTCCACTGACAAAAATGCTCCCCGTTGCGCTTGCCGACCTGCTGTTCAGGATGGCGCGTCCGATCGCCTTTGCCAGCCATGCCGTGCCGCTGAACCGGGTGCGCCGCAAGCATGGCCTGCCGTCGCTCGGCAGCGACCTGCGCCGGGTGTACACCGATGCCGACTACACCCTGTATGCCGATGTGCCCGAGCTGTTTCCGGGCCACCAAGACTTGCCGCGAAATCACCGCTTCCTCGGTCCTGTCATGTGGGCGCCGCCCGTCGCCCTGCCGCCCTGGTGGTCGGAGTTGCCGGCAAAATTGCCTGTTATCTACGTCACCCTCGGCAGTTCAGGCCAGGGCAAGCTGCTGCCGCTGGTGTTGCGGGCACTGGCTGACCTGCCGGTGACCGTCATCGCCGCTACCGCCGGTAATATCGCCATCGACCAGGTGCCGGACAATGCCTGGGTTGCCGATTTTCTGCCGGGCGACCAGGCCGCTGCGCGCGCCGCACTGGTGATATGTAATGGCGGCAGTCCCACCAGCCACCAGGCACTGGCGGCGGGCGTGCCGGTACTCGGCATTTCCAGCAACCTCGACCAGTTTCTCAATATGCACGGCATCGTCAGCGCCGGCGCCGGCGCCCAGTTGCGCGCCGATCGGTTCGATGCGATCCGGCTGCAAGCGATGGTCGCCGACTTGCTCGACAATCCGGCCGCCGCGCAGGCCGCAAGGAGCCTGGCCGCCACCTTTGCC
The DNA here is from genome assembly GCA_028291845.1 of Massilia sp. Lineage (GTDB taxonomy): Bacteria > Pseudomonadota > Gammaproteobacteria > Burkholderiales > Burkholderiaceae_D > JAFCUW01. The sequence goes on from JAQGNM010000280.1 coordinate 10,162, forward strand.
GGTCACGATCACGCTGCACGCTTCCATGCCGTGCTCACGGAAATCCTTGCTTAAACACAAAACTTTTGTGCATAGAGACGGTCGGCAAATGGCGCACGCGACATTCCCTTGGCGCAAAAAAACAATTAAGTCGAGACTTAATATTTATCCAAAGAAACAATATACCGATGAAGCTGTCGAGAATTCTTACAGTTCATTTGGGAAACATGCAGTTATCGCCGTAAGTCATTGATTTTATTGGGGTTGACTTAGCTGGCACGGCGTTTGCTATGTAGTGGTCATAGCCAATCAAGCGGCTCGGAAAAAACAAACGAATATTGCATTGATTAAGCAGCGACAACTAACTCTGGAGTTTTAAGATGAAAAACATTACCCGTAAATTGATGCCAATCGTAGCCGCTCTCGGCTTCGCTTTCGCTTCCAGCGCTGCTCTGGCAGCTCCATTCAACGTCCTCGACGGTTCGGGCAACGTCATTAACGCCGCCACCAATGAACTCGACTGGAGCTCGTCGGGCAGTGGCCTGGCAATCAACGTCGGCCCATTCGGCACCCCCCTGAACGTCGGTGACCAGTTTGACTTTGTATATCAGGCGAATCTGGCCGCCTTCGGTGGTGGCGTCCGCGCCGTTCCAGCAGGTTATCAGCTCGATACCGGTGCTAACGGTGCACCAGATAGCGCCTTCACCCAGTACGAATTCACCATCGTCGCCAAGCTGCGCGAAGTAGTGCAAACTGTTACGCCAAACAACCAAGGCGGCTTCACTGTGACGTTCGGTCTGGCGAGTGGTCCCCAGTCGAACAACAAGGTCGCTATTTACTACGACACTGCACAGAATGCCAACCATGACGCAGGTAGCGGCTTCGACGACGGTACGCAAATTGCGCTGTTGACGGTTGTCCCTGAGGGCTCGACTTCGAACTTCACGTCCTCCCTCAATGAAGATGACCAACTGGTTGGCGTCGGCGGCACGTCGTTGAACGCCGGCAAAGTTGAAGGGTCCGACTATATCGATCAGGCCTATCTGCAAGGACTGGTTGGCATGACGTTCAACATGAATTTCCAGTCGACCCTGAACTACCCAGCACCGGAAGCTGACCGCAATGTTCTGGCATTCCACGTCGGTGGCGACCCAATGTTCGAAGCCCGCGTTGTTGATGGTAACGACATCCTGTTCAAGGTCGACGGCTTCAACTCGTTCGGCGTGACCGCCGCCGAAGTTCCAGAGCCAACCAGCGTCATGCTGATGGGCCTGGGCCTGATGGGTCTGGTTGGCGTCACCCGCCGCCGCAAGCAAGTCAAAGGTTAATCGGTTCCTGACCGGTAATCAAAAAAGCCCGCAGAACGAAAGTTCTGCGGGCTTTTTGCTATTGCTGTTGATTTTAGGGCGAGGCTTATTCAACCGATCGTTCAGACCGGCGGCTTGAACATCTTCGCCACTTCGCGAATCACCATCGACGACGGCGCCAGCCCGGCAAACACGCGCTGCTTGTAAATGCCCTTGGCCACCGTCACCACCGGCGCGCCGCCTGCGAGGGCAGCCAGCGAGGCGCTGGCGACCGCGCCCGGACGGCCGCGTCCCAGCAGCGCGCTGGCATAGGCCCCGGCCAGTTCATCGAATTCGCTCGCGGTCGGACCCGGCACCAGCGTTTGTACCAGGATGCCATGCTCCTTCCATTCGCCATGGAGCGCCTGGCTGAAACTTTGTACGAATGCCTTGCTCGCGGCATACACCGCCATGTACGGCACCGGCTGGTAAGTGGCCGGCGACGACACGTTGATCACCGCGCTCGACGGGAACGATTTGAGATCTTCGAAAAAACAATGGCACATCGCCACCATGGCGCTGGTGTTCAGGGCGTTCATCCGTTCATAGTCGACAGCGGCGGTGGACTCGAAGCGGCCCCAGCGGCCGGAGCCAGCGTTGTTGCACAGCAGACGCACCTTGATGCCATCGCGCGACAGTTCGGCATGGACACGTGCAGCCTGGTCGCGCTCGGTCAGGTCCGCTGCGATCACGCGGGTCTGCACGCCGTAGTCTTGCTGCAAGTTCAAGGCCAGTGCCTCCAGCCGCTCGCGGCGCCTGGCCACCAGCACCAGGTGCATGCCGGCGCGCGCCAGCTGGATGGCGAATTCCTGACCGATGCCGGACGATGCGCCCGTGACCAGTGCCCAATCGCCTTTTGCTTCATTGAGTTTCATGACAATACTCCTACGTTGCGAGAAGATGATCGGCCACACGCAAGGCGTTGGCGGCGATCGTCAGGCTGGGGTTGGTACCGCCGCTCGAGGGGAAGAACGAGGCGTCGACGATGTACAGGTTGCTCAGGCCGTGAGCGCGGTTGTTGGCATCGAGCACGCTGTCGGCCGGATCGCTGCCGAAACGGCAGGTACCGCAGACATGCGCGATGCGCTGGTTGTTTTCCGCTTGCTTGATCAGCGTAAAACTGTACGATTTCAATACCTGTTTCATCACGCTGCGAAAACTGGCGATGCGCGCACTGTCATGCGGGCGCACGCGGTAGCGCAGGGTGGAGGCCGCCGCGCCTTCGCCGATCTCGATGCCGTTGTCGGCATACGGCAAATCTTCCATCGTCGTCGCCAGGATCATGCGACGCTTGACCAGCTTGTCGAGAACCGGCGTGACCAGTGGCTTGGCCAGCTTGAACAGCGGCGCCGTCCACGGCAGCGGACCCTGCCCGATGTCGTCGGCCATCGACGCCGCCAGCACCGGCGCCGGCGGCAGGCGGCCGAACGACTGCACCGAACCGAGTTTGCCGGCCTCCCCGGCATAAAAATCGTTGAAGGCGAATTCCTTCTGGCGGTTGTCGAATTCACCCTTGAATTTCGGCTCGATCAGGTACAGGTCGATGTGATGGCGCATCAGGTTCTTGCCGACCATACCTGACTGATTGGCCAGGCCGGCCGGCCAGTGCGCGCACGCCGAGCGCAGCAGGATGGCCGGCGACTCCAGCGCGCCCGCAGCCAGCACCACCGTGTCGGCGTACAGGGTAAACTCACGGCCGCCGCGGCGGCACACCACGCCGGTCACCCGGCTGGCGTCGGCTTCGAGGCGCAACACTTCGCAATCGGCAAACAAGGTCGCACCATGGTCCCTGACCGCTGGCTCGAGGCAGATGCGGCGCGCGTCGTTTTTGCAGTTCTTGTCGCACAAATAACCCTGGCAGCAGGCACAGCCGGGCACGAACTCGCAGGCCATCGGCAAGCGGTAAGGGTGCAGGCTGGCGCGCTGAAAATAATCGAACAATTCGCTGGCGGCCGGGGTCAGCGGCGGGGACGGCATGAAGTGATCGCGGCCGCCCTCCGCGCGCAGCGGATCGAGCGTGCCGCGCACCCGGTACAAGGTTTCAGCACGATCGTAATACGGCGCCAGTTGTGCATAACTGATCGGCCAGGCGGCCGGCAAGGCGGCGTCGGCAGCGTTTGGAAAATTGCGTTTCGGCGTGAAGTCGGCAGGAAAGAAGCGTTCCAGCGCCATGCCGTACAGGGCGCTCGATCCGCCGAGACCTTCGCCGATAAAGGGAATGAAGGTGAGCGGACGGGCTGCCGATTCGTCACGCAATTGACGTTGATAGCGCCCGGCGCGGGCCAGCTCCGCGGCGTGAATTGGCTGGGGCGCCGAAGCTGGCGAAAATTGCGACTCCGGGTAGCGGCCCAGCAGCGCCGCGCCGCCGCTCGCGGGATCGCTCCCCCGCTCGCAAAACAACACGCTGCGTCCGGCACGCGCGAGGGCATGGCCGAGCGTGCCGCCGCCCATGCCGGTACCGACGATAATGACGTCGCCGGGATTTCCCTCACTCCATAACGGCTCTGACATGACGCTTGCTCCGCGGTGCGATACCGCTTCCATAATGCGTCGAGAATACCATAATATTGCCCGCAGGATACACGTGCTGCATCAGGCAATCATGTCGCCGCGTTGGTTTTTGGCGAAATGAAGGCTTTATGAAGAAGGTGGCGTGCCAGCATCAGCGGTGGCATGCGCAGCCAGTTACCGCGCAGGTAGAGCGCAAACCGGGCGGGCGCCGTCAGCGCATCGCTGCAACTCGGGTGCGACGGCAACAAGGTACGGCCGTACATTGCATCCATCAAGCGCAACAACAGTGGGCCCGGACGGGCCAGGCGGTCGACCTCGTTCATGACCGCGTCCGGCACCGGCGTGTCGAACAGCAGCCGGGCATAACGCAAGGCATAAAACAGCGGACGGGCCAGTTGCAGTTGTTCGGCACGTGCCGGCAGCGACAGCCAAAAAGCCGGGTCGCTGCCGAAATCACGCAGCATGCGGTCGAGATCGACCATGTCGCGCATGCCATGGTCGAATTCTCCATCGAAAAACAGGTGGGTGGCGCTGTGCAGCACCATGTCGTTCGGGCTCAGGGTGGCAACGCCGGCCGCGGCGCCCGCGCCCGGCACCGCCACCGCATCGGCGCGCAGCAATGCCGAGTCGGGATGCACGCGGGCGGTGGGCGGCAAGATCGCATGGTGCACATCGATGGAGGTCTGGCGGCGCGGATTGTGCATAGGCGGCAACTCATGCATCCACTCGCGGTAGTAGCGCTGGTCGTAGGCATCATCGTTGTCGCTCAGCCAGCCGTTGAGCATCAGCGCCTTTTCCACGGCGTCGAGCTGGGCGGCGGGCACCAGGATGTCGATATCGGAAAACATCCGGCCGCGCGCCGCCGGATTATCGGTCACCACGTAAGCCGCCCCCTTCAGGACGATCACCGGGAAGCCCAGCCCCTGCAAGGCATTGGCGATATGCTCTACTTCACGTCGTGCGGCGTGGCGGTGGCGCTCGCCGACGCGGCGTGCCCAGTCCAGATGCCGGCGCGCCGGCGCCGGCACCTGGTCGAGCGTGCCTGCCTGCGCCAGCGCCGCCTCGACACTCGCGGTCAGATTGGCGCTCAAGGCCTGGCGCAAGATGGCGTCCCACTGGCCGAGAGAAAATTCGCCAGCGCGGTCGGGCGCGCGCAGCAGGCGCACCAACAGCGGCAAGGCAATGCTTGCCGTCATGGCTGGCGCGGCGTCAGGCCGGCGAAGATCGCGGTCGCCTCATCGAGCACGCTGTAGCGAAACGTGAACGCATCGCTGCGGTCGATGAGGTCGCCGAGCGCCTCGAAACCGGCTGCGCCGAGCAAACTGAAATTAAAAGCGTTATCCGCCAGCTGCATGAACGCGCGCGCGCGTCCCATCGGCGCCAGTACGGCAGACTCGCCCGCCGCATACTGGGGAAAGATGATCCATGCCGGACGCGCCGTTTCGGCGGCCCGTGCAATGCTGTCGGCAGGCGGCTTCAGGTGCGCTATCTTGCCCTTCATCGTGTATTCCACGGGTGGACTGAACACGGGGGCGTCGAGATAGCCGCGCATGATGTCGATCGAATCGTTTTTCAGACTGATTGGACGGGGCAAAGGCGCGATCATGCCGTCCGCCAGGCGGATCAGGGTCAGCTCATCGGACAGCAGCCGCCAGCCGCAGTGCGCCAGCGCGGCGCACAACGTGCTCTTGCCGGAGCCGGAGGGCGCCGGCAAGATCGCCGCGCAACCATCCTTCTCGAGGACCGCTGCGTGAATCATCAAATACTCGTGGGCGCGGCCAGACACGCACCAGTTGAGCATCCATTCGAACATGGCGTAACCGTGCTCGTAGGGCACCGGTGCGAACGGCATCACTCCATCGTGATTGAACCGCGCCTGGGGGCGCCACCAGCGGCGTAGTCCAGTCGACCGCTCGAAACGCAGATGAAAATCAGCAAATTCGCTATCGGCGATCGGGTAATCAGCATACATCGTGCCGATGCCGGCTGCGACCGAAGCAACGCTCGAGGCGATGTGGTTAACAAACGGCCCTGTGCGCAAATACAATCCGGGACCGGCCAGGCGCTCGGCCAGTTCGCGCGGCGACAGGCTCGATACGGTGGGCGCAACGCTCACGAACAAGCCTCTACCAGTTCGCACGCCGACAAATTGGCGAGGATGAGAGCGACAGTGCCAAGGTCGATCTGCTCTGGATCGTCGAACTGCGGCTTCAGCTGCGCCACCATGGCGGCGGCGGCCATCCCTTCGGGCCGCCCTTGCAGCAGCTCGAGAACGGCAAAGCCGCCACTGTCGATCAGGTGGCAGGCGCCGGAGAGGTCATTAAAAACAACAAATTCATCGTCCCACTGCCGGTACCGTACCTGCTGAGCGGGCCGCAGACGCCACGAACAAGGCTGCGTTGTTGGGGAGTGCGAAGTGGACAAATCAGACTGGAGCGGCGCAGCTCACGACCCTAGGAGTAGGTTTTTTTCAAGTAAGCCGTCAAGTCCGCCATGTTCCACACGGTGGTCGCGTCGACCCGGTACTGCATGGTGGTGGTCATGGCGACGTACATCGACACCACTGATTCCTGATTTAAAAAGCCGATCTTGCCCGAAGCGACATTCAAATACGTGGTCACCAGCGCACGACCGAAGTCGGCCATGGGATTGCCTGAAAGGTCGCTCATGGTGCCAGTGCTGTAATTACAGCCCTGACTGACGATATCCATCAATTTATAAGTACCATAGGTGCTCGATCCGCATGGCAACACATCGCGCATGCACGCGGTTTTCGACACCGGCCAGGAGCAGTTGGGATGGGACCACACCACCGGATTGGCAGGCGAGCACGCCACCCCATCGTTGGCCCGTGGGCTGCCGCCATGCATGAGCGACATCTGGCGTGACGGCGCCTGGCATTTCGCCATGTTGGTCGCCATGCCAGGCTGGCTGGCCAGCGTCAGCAACACGCCAGCGGTGCCGGCGCCAGCTTGCCTGGTAAACCGACGCCGGGCATTGCCCTTCGCCGATAGCACCTCGCCGGACTCGGTCCGGACGGTGGGGGTGCTGCCATCGTCATTTGATTGTTCTAGAGACACGATATTTCCTTCGATTCGCTACGGCGACGCAAAATTGCCTTTAAGCCTTACAACAAGCAATAAGCATTCCAGCAGCCGCATCAAAATTTTTCCCTTACGTATCAACCACTTGCAAGCGCGATCCAGCGAGTGAGATTGCTCACTGTAAAGGATCTCGACAATCAGAAAAAGCTCTCAGGAATCACCAGTACATCGCCCGGACGCATCGGCACATTTGCCGAGATGTCACCATCCTTGATCAGATCGTTCAAGCGCACGTTCAGGCGCTGCGGCTTGCCGTCGATGGTGCGCAGGATGCTGGCCTTGTTACCGGAGGCGAATTCAGTCACGCCGCCGACGGCGATCAATACATCCATCAGCGACATGTCGCGGCGGTATGGCAGCGCCTGCGGCTTGGCGGCCTGGCCGATCACACGGATTTGTTCGCCGTAGGTACCGACAAAGCCGGTGACGATGACGGTGACCACCGGCTGCTGGATGAATTTCGACAGCGAAGCCTCGATATCGCGGGCCAGCTGGGTGGCAGTCTTGCCGGACGCTTCCAGGTCCTCGACCAGCGGGGTGGTGATTTTGCCGTCGGGACGCACCGGCACCGTCATCGATACCTCCGGATTGCGCCAGACATTGATCGACACGCTGTCGCCAGGGCCGATCAGGTAATCGTGCGGCACCACGGCGGTGCTGCCGGGGGCGGCAAGCGGGGCCTTGGTGGCACAACCGCCGAGCATCACGGCACCCAGCAGCATGGCCGCGGCAGCGACCCATTTGAACGATTTATTGGTAATTGTCATCACGTCGAGATCCCTGGATAAACGCGGCGGCGACATGCGCAGCCACAAAGGCAGTGTAGATATAAGTTAAGCACCGATGACGGCGCACAAAAATTGCATTTTGAATATTTTTTAGGCTGCTGTATTTTACCCCATCAACCTTGGCGTCAATGCATGCTACCTACAGAAATATTTTCTTTACGCCTATTTTCGTTGCAACAGATCACGAACGCGGCCAACCGGGATCGCGTATGAAATGCCGCTCGGGCTGGTAATCGCGTTTTCCTTCAAGCCTTTGACCAAGGTCATATTGATCACCGCGATCACCTTGCCGGTGGCCGGATCGTACACCGGGCTGCCGCTGTTGCCGGGGTAGGCCGTGCCATCGAGCTGATAGATTTGCAGGGGCGCCCGTTGCAGTTGCGCGATCATGCGCGCGTCGAGTGTGCGCGAACTGAGCGACGGCATCACGATCGGCGTGATCGCCGCCAGGGTGGCGCGGTGGGTAGCGTGGTGCAGACCCAACACCATTCCAAGCGGAAAGCCCGTGAACGCCAGATCCATCCCTTCCTGGGCATCGCTGTCCTGGCCCAGCGCCAAGGCGGGCAGCGGCGCGCCGGACAGGCGCAGCAGCGCCAGGTCGTGCACCTTGTCGACCGTCACCACGGCCGCTTCGCGAAACTCCGTCTCGCTGCCGCGCGCGATCACCACGCCCAGGGTCTCGCGCTTTTCGCTGTCGAGAATGGCCGGCACCACGTGGGCGTTGGTGATGATCGACAAGCCGTCGTCGACGGCAAAGCCAGTACCGGTAAACGTCACCGCCGGGCTGCGGGTTTTCATGTAAGTGCCGACGCCGACGATGGACGGCTTGACCGCGGCGACCGTGCGCGGCAACTCGGCCGCCTGCGCGGCAAGCGCGGACCCCAATGTATACAGCGCAACAACTAAGGCAGCGGCGCCGCCTGAAGTGGCGCGGGCGCAACGGCGCGCAGCCCGCATTACAAACATGTAACACAACCAATCTTGTTGTTCATAATCAACAATTATCTCAAGGGAACAGGGGTTTCTCACAATACCAGATATTCTTGCGGCATTGGCGTTGTTGGGCACGCTGCGGAACAGCCCCGTTTCAGGGTTGTCATCAGACGACAGCCACAGTATAAAAGCAAGCAATTTGACGCAATATGATACAAAAATAGCAATTATTTCACGTTTCCCGTATCATATTGATATTGCGCATCGACATGTTATGATGTTATTTTACATACACTTTGTGTTAATTGCATTATTTCTGGCGTTTTATACGGGCCAACAATACAATGTGGCTCAGTCCGATCACCCCGCTTGCCACCCTGCGCTGAGGCAATTTCGACAACAATTGACAATGGACAAACCAAGACTTGCATTTTCCCCTTGCAAGCCGTGGTTTTTCTTGCACTCACCGCGTAGTTTTTCCATTACGCAATTGCAATTGCTCCCAGTACAAGCGATGATACGGTGAATCCCTCTGCGCGCCAGCCGGTTTACGGGCGCGCCTATAACCCCTAGCAGCACATGATGGCGAGATTGACGAGATGGCAGAACTGACAGCCGTAGTATTAGCGTTCCTCAAGGCGATCGGCAAATATCGCTGGTACGCCGTGATCATTTCCTGGGTCGTGGCGATCATCGGCTGGGCCGTTGTATATAAGTTGCCGAACGATTATCAAGCCTCGGCGCGCGTGTATGTCGATACCCAAAGTATCCTCAAACCGCTGCTGGCGGGCATGACCTCGATGCCCAACCTGGAGCAGCAGGTGGTGTTCATGCGGCGCACCTTGATCAGCCGGCCGAACGTCGAGCGCGTCATGCGCATGGTCGACCTCGATGTCAAGACCACCAATGCCAAGGATCACGAGAAGCTGGTTGATGAACTGATCGACAAGATCAAGATTGTCGGCACCGAGCGCGATGACATTTATACGATCACGTACAACAACCCGAACCCGAAACTGGGCAAGGATGTGGTGCAATCGCTGCTGACGATTTTCGTCGAAGGCAGTTTCGGCGGCAAGAAGCAGGATTCCGAAAAAGCCATCCAGTTCATCGACGACCAGATCAAGAGCTACGAGCAGAAACTGTCGGCGGCCGAATCGGCGCTGAAAGACTTTAAGATTCGCAACATGGGCTTGCTGCCGAAACAAGGCAGCGACTTCAGCGGCAAGATCACCGACCTGTCCGATCAGCTCAACCAGGCGCGCCTGGAACTGCGCGAGGCCGAGCAGGCCCGCAACGCCATCAAGCGCCAGATCGCCGGCGACGAACCGCGTCCGGGCACGCCGGCAGGCGACGTCGGCGATGTCGATCCGGAACTGATTGCCCGCATCAGCGCGCTCAACAAGCAACTCGACGCGCTGCGCCTGCAGTACACCGAACAGCATCCGGACATCGTTGCCGGCAAGCGTCTGCTGGCGCAGCTGGAAACGCAGCGCAACGAGCAGGCGAAAAAGCCGAGAAAAGCCACCAACGATCCGGGCGCTTCGTACAGCCCGATGCTGCAGCAGATGAACGTGGCGCTGTCGGCCGCCGAAGCGCGCGTCGCGTCCCTGCGCGCCCGCGTCGACGAATACAGCGTGCGCCTCGAGCGCAGCCGCGTCGCCGGCGTCACCGCGCCCGAGGTGGAAGCGCAGATGGCCCAGCTCAACCGCGATTACCAGGTCAACCAGAGCAATTACCAGAAACTGCTGGAGCGCCGCGAAACGGCGAAACTGTCGGGCGACCTCAGTTCGGCCACCGACATGCTGACCTTCCGCGTGATCGATCCGCCGACCGTACCGATGACCCCGGCCGGACCGAACCGCCCGCGCCTGTTCTCGCTGGTGTTCGCCGGCGCCCTGATCGCCGGCCTGGCCGCCGCCCTGCTGCTCAGCCAGATCCGCCCGACCTTCCTCAGCCAGGCGCAGCTGCGTGACGTCACCGGCATTCCCATTCTCGGCAGCATCGGCATGAACTGGACCAACGAGCAAAAAGTGAAACGCCGCGGCCGCCTGTATGCGATGGGCGCCGCCGTGTTCGGCCTGTTTGGCGCCTACGGCGCCGTCATGGCAGCCATTCTGATTCGACCTGCGCTGTAAGCGCACGCACGGGAGCTAATGTGAGCATTATCGAAAAAGCGGCGCGCCGCATCGACCAAAAGAAAGAGGCGCAAGCCTCGCAGCCTGCCGCGGTCCTGGCCGCCGACGTGCCGGCCATCATCGATGCCGAAAGCGTCGAAACCCCGGTCACGGCCGAGGCGGTCCACGCCACGGTGATCACGCCGGCGCCGGCTGCCTACGCGCCGGAGCCGGCGCTCGAGCCGGTGCCTGCGCCAGTCGAGCGCGCCGCCGCGCTGCCGGAAATCTCCGCCGAGCCGGTGGTGGTCGCCGAAACCGCGCCCGCCCCTGTCAAAGCGAGAAAACACTCCACCCGCAAGGTCGAACTGGACCTGAACCGCATGCGTGACATGGGCATGGTCACCGCCGCCGGCGGCCGTACGCTGCTGGTGGAAGACTTCCGTATCATCAAGCGGCCGTTGATCAAGCGCGCCTTTGCCGAGCCGGCTATCGACCAGCCGCCGGGCAACCTGATCATGATCACCAGCTCGGTGCCGGGCGAAGGCAAAACCTATTGCGCCATCAACCTGGCCATGAGTATCGCCATGGAACTCGATCACACCGTGCTGCTGATCGACGCCGACGTCGCCCGCCCATCGGTGCTGCGCACGCTCGGGCTGCCGGCCCAGCGCGGCCTGATGGATATCTTGCTCGACGACAAGCTGGACCTGGCCGACGTGATGCTCCGCACCAACGTCGACACCCTCAGCCTGCTGCCGGCTGGCACCAGCACGCCGCGCGCCACCGAGTTGCTGGCCAGCCAGACGATGAAAACCTTTGTCTACGAAATCGCCAACCGCTATCCCGACCGTATCGTGATTTTCGATTCGCCGCCATTGCTGCTGACTTCCGAAGCGCACGTCCTGGCCACCCACATGGGCCAGATCGTGCTGGTGGTGGAATCGGAAACCACCACCCAGCACGCGGTCAAGGAATCGCTGCGCCAGCTCGAAGGCTGCAGCAACGTCAACATCATCTACAACAAGACGCGCGAGTTCCCGGGTATCGAAGAAACCTATGACTATCACTATGGCTAAGCAAGGCGCGCCAAGGGTGCGCTTGCCTGCCAGTATTCCGGCCATCCAGCTGGTCGCGCCGCTGGCGCTGCTTGGCATGGTGCTGTCGGCGCCCGTCATGGCTGAAATCCGCGTAGTGCCGTCCGTCAGCGTCCGCGAGACCTACTCGGACAATCCCGGACTGAGCCCCGACAAGGGGGAAGGCCAATTCATCACCGACCTGTCGCCCGCGCTCAATGCCGTCATCAACGGCCCGCGCGTAAAACTGTTCGCCAACCTGGGTGCGCACCTGTACGCCTACTCGGGCGACCGCCCCGGCAACACCAATTCGGCCAACCTGCAACTGTCGACCGGCGGCAAGGCCGACCTGATCCAGGACCTGTTGTATGTCGACGGCGCCGCCAGCCGCTCGCGCCAGAGCATCTCCGCGTTCGGCCAGCAATCGCAAAACGGCTACAGCGACAACAACAGCGACGACGTCACCACCTGGCGCCTCAGCCCTTACCTTGTGCACCGCTTCGGCAACCTCGCCACCGGCCAGTTGCGCTATACCCGCGATTCGGTGCAGTCGGGCAACGGCCAACTGGGTAACAGCAAAGGCGATTCGGTCAATCTGGACCTGTCCAGCGGCCCGGCTTTCAGCACGATCGGGTGGGGCCTGCAGGCGTTTCACCAAAGCATCACCGATCCGGTTGCGGGCGAATCGGCTAACGACAACGCCGTCGCCACCCTGCGTTACCGCCTGAAGAGTTCGCTCAGCGTGTATGCCAATACCGGCTACGACCGCTATTCGTATGAAGGCCTGGGCGGCGACTCCGGCGGCAAGAGCTTTGCCGGCGGCTTCACCTGGACGCCGTCACAGCGCACCAGCATCGACGCCAGCGCCGGCCGCCGCTACTTTGGCAAGACCTATTCGCTCGCCGCCACCGTGCGCAGCCGCAGGACCATCTGGAACGCCACCTACCGCGATGAGATCACCACCGCGCGCGCGCAGTTCCTGCGCACCAGTTCGACCGACACCGCGGCCTTGCTCGACGCCAGCTTCGCATCGGCCTTTCCGGATCCGGTCGAGCGCCGCCAGGCCATCCTGGCCTACATCGCCGCGCTCGGCTTGCCGGCCTCGGTGGCCAATAATGTCAATTACTTCAGTAACCGCCTGTTGCTGCAGAAGCAGTTCCAGGGATCGGTGGTTTTGAACGGCGCCAAGAGCGCCTTGATCGCATCGCTGAGCAGCACCCGCCGCACCGCGCTCTCGCCGGAAGGCGTCGATGCGCCCTTGACGACCGACCAGGTGCTGGGCGGCCTGAATGACAACACGCGCCAGGTCAGCGCCAGCCTGTCGCTCAATTACCGCCTGTCGCCGCGTACCTCGGCGACGCTGTCGACGTCGAAATCGCGCAACTTGTCGACCACCACCGGCATCCGTCAAGACCAGACCAACGTCAATTTTATCGTCACCCGCCAGTTTGCCCGCAAGCTGTCCGGCAACGTCGAAGTGCGCCGCAATCAGGGCGACACTTTCGATGCCCGCGGCCGCGGCTACCGCGAAAACGCCATCAGCGCTTCGCTCAATTACCAGTTATAACCGTAGAGACTACGTCGAATCGAGCCCGCAATGTATGAAACTTATTATGGCCTTTCGGCCAAACCGTTCCGACTGCGCCCGGACCCGCACTTTTTTTACGGCAGCAAGGGCCACAAGCGCGCCATGGCCTACCTCGACTATGGCCTGTCCCAGGGAGAAGGGTTTATCGTCATCACCGGCGAGGTCGGCGCCGGCAAGACCACCCTGGTGCGCAATCTGCTCAACAACATGCCGTCCGAGCAGATCATCGCCGCCAACATCGTCAACACCAACCTCGACTCGGACGACACCTTGCGCATGGTGGCGTCCTCATTCGGCCTGCCTTATGAAAACGCCAGCAAGCCCGACCTGCTCACCCGCCTGGAAGCGTTCCTGCGTGAAGCCGACCGCGCCGGCAAACGCTGCCTGCTGATCGTCGACGAAGCGCAAAATTTAACCCCGCGCACGGTCGAAGAGCTGCGCATGCTGTCGAATTTTCAAACCGACGACAAGTCCTTGCTGCAAACCTTTTTGCTCGGCCAGCCGGAGTTTCGCACCACCCTGCACAGCGCCAGCATGCTGCAGCTGCGCCAGCGCGTCATCGCCAGCTACCACCTCGGTCCGATGGACGGCCCCGAGACCGAAGCGTATATCGAACACCGCCTGAAAACCGTCGGCTGGAACGGCGACCCGTCATTTTCGCCGGAAGCCTACGCCGCCGTCTACGACTACACCGGCGGCATCCCCCGTAAAGTCAACACCTTGTGCGACCGCATCTTATTGATGGGTTACCTGGAAGAGCTGCACGCCTTCTCCGGTGACGACGTCAAGGAAGTCATCGCCGACATCGACGAGGAATTCCAGTTGCCGCCGGGGGCGGCGGAAGCGGCGCGCGCCGAAGTGGCCGAGCCGATGGCGGCCGAACCGGTCGGCTCGTCCGGCCAGATGGACGAGCGCATGGTGCGGCTGGAAAAATCGATCGTCTCGGTGTTGTCGATTTTGAAGAAAATCGTCGCTACACCAAACGGCGCGAACAGCACGGTGTCGACCACGGAACACAACAAATGAACATGCACCCCCTGCCCCAGCCGGCCGTCCCCGGCGCGGTCATCAAGAATGCGATGACCATCGACGTCGAAGATTATTTTCAGGTGTCGGCCTTCGCCCCCTACATCGACCGCGCCAGCTGGCCCGACCGCGAATGCCGCGTCGAAGCGAACATCGAGCGCATCCTTGCCGTGCTCGACAAGGGCGGCGTGCACGCCACCTTTTTTACGCTGGGCTGGATCGCCGAGCGCTACCCGGAAATGGTCAAGCGCATCGTTGCCGGCGGCCATGAACTGGCCAGCCACGGCTACGGCCACCTGCGCGCCTCCGACCAGAGCCGCGCCGAATTCGACGACGACATCATCCGCAGCAAAAAACTGCTGGAAGACATCGGCGGCCAGCCGGTGATCGGCTACCGTGCGCCCAGCTTTTCCATCGGCCACGGCAACCTGTGGGCGCTCGACGCCCTCAAGGAAGCGGGCTACCGCTACAGCTCGTCGATCTACCCGATCGCCCACGACCACTACGGCATGCCCGACGCCCCCCGTTTCGCGTTTTATCCGAACGGCCCGGACGGCTTGCTGGAAATTCCCATCACCACCGTGCGAGTGATGCAAAAGAACCTGCCGGCGGGCGGCGGCGGTTATTTCCGCCTGCTGCCCTACGGCATCTCGCGCTGGATGATGAACAAGGTCAACCGCGAAGACCGCCAGCCGGCGATTTTTTATTTTCATCCGTGGGAAGTCGATCCCGGCCAGCCGCGCCCGGACGGTGTCGGCGCCAAGAGCCGTTTCCGCCACTACGTCAACCTCGAGCGCATGGAAGGCCGCATTGCCCGCCTGACCCGTGATTTCGAATGGGACCGCATGGACCGTATCTTCCTGGGTGCGCGATGAACGCTGTCATGGAAGTACAAACACCGGCACCTGTCGCGGTCTCGTTCGCCCCGCTGACCGTCAAGCTGATGCAGCCGGGCGACCGTGCGCGCTGGGACAGTTTTGTGCGCGCCTGCCCGGAAGCGACGTTTTTCCACTTGTCCGGCTGGCAGCCGGTCATCGAAAAATCGTTCAACCTGAAAACCTGGTTTTATTATGTCGAACAGGCCGGCCAGATCGTCGGCGTGCTGCCGCTGGCTGAAATCAAGAGCCGCCTGTTCGGCCACGCGCTCGGCGCCATGCAATTTTGCGTCTACGGCGGCGTCGCCGCCACCAATGACGGCGCCCGCGCCCTGCTCGACGAAGCGGCCGTCAAACTGGCCCGTGAACTGGGCGTCGGCCACCTCGAATACCGCAACATGGTGGCAGCGCACCCGGACGATGCGTCGTGGCACACCAAGGAACTGTACGTCACCTTCCGTAAAGCCATTTCGGGCGACGACGAGGAAAATCTGAATGCCATCCCGCGCAAACAGCGCGCGATGGTCCGCAAAGGCATCAAGCTCGGCCTGATCGGCGAAGTCGACGACAACGTCGACCGCATGTTCGAAGCGTATGCCTCGTCGGTGCACCGGCTCGGCACGCCGGTATTTCCGAAAAAATATTTTGCCGCCCTGCAGCAGGAATTCGGCAAGGAGTGCGAGGTGCGCGTCATCACCCAGAATGGCGCACTGGTTGCCGCCGTGCTCAGTTTTTACTGGCGCGATGAAGTGGTGCCGTATTACGGCGGCGGCATGCCGCTGGCGCGCGATGTCGCCGGCAACGATTTCATGTACTGGAACCTGATGCAGGCCGCCGCTGCCCGCGGCGCGCGCCTGTTCGACTTCGGCCGCAGCAAGCTCGGCACCGGCGCCTACGATTTCAAGAAGAACTGGGGCTTTACGGCCCAGCATCTGCCCTACGAGTACAAGCTGATCAATTCGGCCGAACTGCCGGACAACAATCCGCTCAATCCCAAGTACGCCTTGTTCATCAAGATGTGGAAAAAGCTGCCGCTGCCGCTGGCCAACATCATCGGCCCGCATATCGTGCGCAACCTGGGCTAAGCTGTGGAAGACCTGCTGCTTCTCGTCCACCGGATTCCCTACCCGCCGAACAAGGGCGACAAGATCCGCTCGTATCATTTACTGAAACACCTGGCGCAGCATTACCGGGTGCACCTGGCCACCTTCGTCGACGACCAGGACGACTGGCAGCACGTGCCGCGCGTGCAGGCGCTGTGCGCCAGCAGCCATTTCAGCGCCTTGAACCCGAAGCTGGCGAGAATCCGCAGCCTGCAGGCGCTGTTCGCCAAGCGCTCGCTGTCGCTCGATTATTACCGCGACGCCGCCATGAAATCGTGGGTGCACGACGCCATGCGCGCCAACAAGATCCGCCGCATCGTGGTGTTTTCCTCGGCCATGGCGCAGTACGCCGAGCCGTTCACCAATGCGCGCCGGGTGGTCGATTTTTGCGACGTCGATTCGGCCAAGTGGCGGCAATACGCCGAACAGAAATCCTGGCCGATGAGCGCGCTGTACGGCCACGAAGCGCGCCAGTTGCTGGCCTACGAGCGCAAGGTTGCCGTCGACACCGATGCGGCCTTGTTCGTGTCGGCGCCGGAAGCGGAGCTGTTCCGAAAGCTGGCGCCGGAAAGCGGCCATAAAATCGGCTTTTTCAACAACGGCGTCGACACCGAGTATTTTTCGCGTAGCAACGATCTGACCTCCCCCTACGCCGCCGGCGACCAGGTGCTGGTGTTTACCGGCGCCATGGATTATTGGCCGAATATCGATGCCGTCAGCTGGTTTGCCGCCGAAGTGCTGCCCAAGTTGCGCCAGCGC
>JAQGNM010000295.1 GCA_028291845.1 Massilia sp.
TGAAGGGCATGGCGACCAGGACCGGTCCGAATACCTCTTCCTGCGCAAGTGCATGGGTATGCGGAACGTCGCGCAACAGCACCGGGGGCTGAAAGTAGCCATCCCCATCCGCCCCGGCGGCGAGCGATGCCTTCGCCGCGCATTTTATGCCGTCGGTCTCGGCAAGTTCGAGGAACTTGCGAACCCGCTGGAGTTGAGCCTGGTTAATCAGTGGGCCACAGTCGTAGTCGCCGCTGGCCGGGCCGACCTTCACGCCCTCGAAAAGCCGGGATAGCCTTTCGATGACCGCTTCATAGATCGATTCCTGCACGAGCAGCCGACTGCCGGCCGAACATGTCTGCCCGGCATTCTGGACGATGGCATTGCAGATGACTGGCAAGGCGGCATCGAGATCGGCATCCTCGAATACGATCTGCGGCGATTTCCCGCCCAGCTCCAGCGTAACGGGGCAGTGGTGAGTGGCTGCGGCCTGTGCCACCCGCGTGCCGGTCACGGGCGAGCCGGTGAACGAGATATGGGCGATCCCCGGATGCTCGGTCAGGGCTGCGCCTGCCTCGTGCCCGTAGCCTGTGACCACGTTCAGGACACCGGCCGGGAATCCGGCTTCCGCCGCCAGCGCTGCGAGGTAAAGATACGACTGGCAGGCATCCTCGGCGGGCTTGACGACACATGCGTTGCCCGCGGCGAGCGAAGCGGCAACACTGCGTCCGAACATTGCGGCCGGGTAGTTCCATGGAATGATATGGCCCGTAACGCCATGCGGTTCACGAATCGTGAGCACCGTATGGCCGTTCAGGAAGGGAATCGTTTCTCCGTGCAGCTTGTCGCAAGCACCCGCGTAAAACTCGAGGTAGCGTGCACACACGGTGATGTCGGCCGCAGCCTGGCGCAAGGGTTTTCCGGTGTCCTTCGACTCGATGTGCGTGAGTTCTTCGTGCTTGTCGAGCACCAGGCGATGCAATCGCATCAGCAGGCGACCGCGCTCGACCGCCGTCACCTTGGTCCACTCCCCGGCAAACGCTTGCTGGGCTGCCTTCACGGCGCTGTCGACATCGGCGGCGTTACCGCGCGCTATGCGAGTGTATTCCTTGCCGGTCGACGGATCGTAGACTGGAATCGTCTCGCCGCTGCGCGGCGCCACCCATTGATTACCGATGTAATGATGTCCAACAGTCATCTTAACTCTCCTCCAGGACTGCGCTGCGCGCACTGTCCAGAATGCCGCTGTCGCTTTCGACAGGAAGCGGCTGCCAGTTGGTGGATCGAACGAAGTCGCCGCGCGGCTTCTCGACGTCATGAGGGCGGTTGGCGACGCGGTTGTAAGTGACATAGGCCTGCCACCGGTCTTCCGCCGACATGTTTGCGCCGGAGCCGTGGACGGTCAGGCAGTGGAACAATACCAATGTGCCGGCCTTGCCCACGATGGGCACCGGGGCGGCGTGGGATTTCATGATTTCCTTCAGCTTCTTCGTCTCGACGGCGCGTTGGGGTAACTGATAGGCGGCCTGGCTGTCGTCGTAATAGTGCTCCAGAAGGCCGAGCTTGTGGCTGCCGGGGATCATGTACAGCGAACCGTGGATCTCTTTCGTATCGCTCATCAGCAAAAGTGTCGTGACCATATCGTTCTGCTCATAACCGTCATGCACCCAGTAGCCGAAGTCCTGGTGCCACAGCCAGCCGCTTCCTTCAAGCGCCGATTTGGTATTCACCTTGGTGTGAGCAATGTACACCTCGTCGCTGTTCTGCAGTTGCATGACGGGCTTGAGCATGCGGGGAGTCCGGGTCAGCGCGCGATAGGCGGCCGAGCGCACAGGACCGTCTTCCTCATGGACCCTGAAAATCGAACGCACCGCGCCGCTGCGCTCGCGGAAAATCTCGGCGGCATCGACCTTGCACAGGCGCTCGGTGTCTTCGCGCAGTACCGCAATTTCTTCGGCACTGTAGCAGTTGGGTATCACAAGAAAGCCATCCCGATGGTAGTCGGCGATCTGTTGTTTGGTCAGTTCCATGTTGTCTCCTAAAATTTGATGGGCCACTAGGCTGAGGAAAGTCTACGACGGCGGCAAATTTTCTGGTTATCGATTTGCGATTACCGGATTGCCTTCTTTCGAATCAAGAACATGCAGGCGGCGGCGAGCTGGACAACGCTGAAATCAGCACGACAGCCGCTCGACGGCGCGCGAGGAATCGGCGGTCGAAGAGAAGCATGGTCGCGCAGCGGTTTCTCGATGGCATTGGGCGGGAAGTCCCGAATGGTCATGTGCAAATCCCGTCGGCTCGCTCGCACGCTATTTGTTGACTAGCTTCCCTGGCAAGAGAAACGTCATCGCGCTTCCGACAAGGATGCACGCCGCAAGGACGTACAGACCGATCGCAGTATTGCCGGTCTGGTCCTTGACCCAGCCAAGCATATACGGACTCATGAAGCCGGCGAGATTACCGAGCGAGTTGACAAGCGCAATGCCCGCGGCAGCTGCGACGCCACGCAATAGCGCTGGAGGCAGGCTCCAGAACTGGGAAACCACCGCCATGACCCCGGAGACGGCCAGCGTCAATGAAGCCACCGTGAGTACCGGGCTGGCGTTATAGAGCGCCGCCAGGCACAGGCCAATGGCGCCCAATACCCCCGGAATGGCCAGGTGCCAGCGACGCTCGCGCATCTTGTCGGAGCTGCGTCCGACGAGAATCATGGCGACGATGGTGACGGTGTAGGGAATTGCAGTCAGCATGCCGATCTGGAAGGTATCCTTGATGCCGCTATCCTTTACGATCGTCGGCAACCAGAACAGCAGGCCATACTCGCCCATCAAGATGAAGCAGTACTGCAGGCAAAGCAGCCATACGCGCTTGTCCTTGAAGGCCCCGCTCAGGGAATGCACGCTGTCCGACTTCGCTTCCAGTTCGACATTCGACTTCAGGACCATCTTTTCATCGGCCGTCAGCCACTTTGCTGCGTCGATCCCGTTATCAAGGTAGAAAAATACCATGATGCCGAGCAGGATCGACGGGATGGCCTCCAGAAAGAACATCCATTGCCAGCCGGACCAGACGCCCGCAGCGGCGGTAGCGCTCATGATCCATCCCGAGAGTGGGCCGCCGATCATCCCGGCAAGAGGGATCCCGGCCAGGAAGAGCGCAGTAATGCTGCCGCGGCGCTTTGCCGGATACCAGTAGGTCAGATAGAGAAGTATGCCTGGCAGGAAGCCGGCTTCGGCTATGCCAAGAAGGAAGCGCAACAGGTAAAACATGCCGGTCGTCTTGACGAAGACCATGCAAGCCGAAATGATACCCCAGGTGATCATGATCCGGGCCATCCATATACGGGCGCCGACCTTGTGCATGATGACGTTGCTTGGCACTTCGAAAAGCACGTACCCGAGAAAGAAAATGCCTGCCCCGAGACCGTATGCGGTCTCGCTGAATTTCAGTTCGTTCAGCATTTGCAACTTTGCAAAGCCGACATTCACCCTGTCCAGATAACCGAATGTATAGCAAAGAAGCAGAAAGGGGATGAGGCGCCAGGTGACCTTGGCATAGACGTGTGCGTCGGAGCGCGTGGCGACCGACGTGTCAAAGGAAGCTGCTTCAGATAGCATTGTCTCGCTCCAAAGGGTGCCGATTTTGGCATCTTATTGTGTGGATGAATGCCGACTTGATTTGCCGGCGAATACCCGCGTACAACTCTCGACCACGCGACGTTTGTTTTGCAGCGCGGCATCACAGAATCGAAAGGCAGCTTTCCAATGCAAGAGATGTAGGGTGCAGGTGCAGAACAATTATCCGTCTTTGGATGAGCGTTGCAATTCGTATATTGGAAACGCCGCCGTCGCGATTAGGTAAGCAAGCGCACGGCCCGGTTTCATGTATTGATGAAGCGGCTCAGCGGCGCCGGCAGGACCGCCCGATGGCCGCACCACAAAAACGTTGGCCAGGCAATATTTTTGTAACTGATGGTTGCCGTATGGAAATTTATAGACTAAGCTTGCGATAAGGTCTGATGTGCTGCCTGACGTTCACATCTGCCTTTCCAGGTTGCCCATCCCCGCTACCGCACTGCGCCTCTGGTCAGTTTTTCCTGTTTGCCCCCATCTGGCGCGCGCAAACATTCATTTTCGGCCCCAACTCCGCCGTTCCAGTTCCGTCGCTGAATTTCTCGCCTCTACCCTGGGCGCCGCGGCGTAAGGCGTCGATCTTCGAAAAGTTCGGGAGTTGCGGCCACGATGCCGTCCTCCGCATCGCCAACGCTCCGAGTACGCCAAAGGCGTGGTCAAAGCTGCGCGCGGACCTTCACGTCCCAAGCGAAAAGTTGGCAGCTTGAATTCCCTCATTACAAACTCTAACGAAGAAATAAATGAAAATTGCTAACTTGAAAATCGGTCAACGCCTAAGCCTGGCGTTCGGCATCGTGCTGGCGCTGCTGATTGTGCTCACCGGCGTTGGCGTGATCAATATGGGGCTGCTGAACGATGCTACGAGTGCCTTGGCCAAAGAAAACTGGCCGAAGGCGCGGCTTGCCAACATAGCCCTCGATAATGCGCGCGGCAGTATCGCACGCGTGTTTCAGCTCGTGGCGACAAGCGACCCGGCGGAGGTTGCTACAGCGAAGGAACGGATGGGCGTCAATGCAAAAGCGATCAAGGAGTCGCTCGACAAACTCGCACCCTTGCTTGTCAAAGCGGAAGCAAAAGTAATGCTTGCTGATTCGAATAAATTAATGCAGCAATATCTTGCATCAACTGAAAAGGTGTTGGGACTATTAGCCGATGGCAAAGACGAACAGGCAAGAAGTGTTGCATATGGTGAAACTTACCAAGCGTTGCACAAATTTGCCGGCACCTTGCGTTCGCAGATTGATTTCCAGGAAAAGTTGTTTGACGATACAGCCCAGGCGAGCGCCCGGACCTACGCGTCTTCGCGGACCAATATGTTGATCCTGGGGAGCGCTGCGGTCTTGCTTGCGTTGATTTTTGCCTACATCATCACCCGCTCAATCACAATTCCGATCAGGAAAGCGGTGGCAATAGCCGAAACTGTTGCCAAGGGGGATCTCACCAGCCATTTTGAGGTGAATTCGACCGATGAAACGGGGCAGCTGCTGAACGCCTTGCAAGAGATGAACAGCTCGCTGGTCGATATCGTGGGACAAGTACGGAGCGGGACAGTATCGATGGCGTCCGCATCGAGTGAAATTGCCAGCGGTAACCTCGATTTGTCTTCACGCACGGAGCAACAAGCAAGCGCCCTGGAAGAGACGGCGTCGTCGATGGAGGAAATGACCGCAACCGTGCGCCAAAATGCCGAGAACGCGCGGCAGGCGAATTCGCTGGCTGCTTCGGCGTCGCAGGTCGCCGTGAAGGGCGGAGACGTGGTGTCGCAGGTGGTCGAAACGATGGGCGCCATCAACGATTCGTCCAGGAGGATTGTCGATATCATTGCCGTCATCGATGGCATCGCGTTCCAGACCAATATTCTGGCATTGAACGCGGCTGTCGAAGCCGCCCGCGCTGGCGAACAGGGGCGCGGTTTTGCCGTGGTCGCCGCCGAAGTACGCAATCTGGCGCAGCGTTCGGCAGCGGCCGCCAAGGAAATTAAAGTGCTGATCGGAGATTCAGTCGAAAAAGTGGACTTTGGATCGAGGCTGGTCGATCAAGCGGGCAATACGATGGAAGAAATCGTCGCCAGCGTCCAGAGCGTCACCGATATCATGAGCGAGATCAGCGCTGCCAGTCATGAACAAGAGTCGGGCATCGACCAAATTAACCGGGCGATCGGGGAAATGGACACAGTGACCCAACAAAATGCTGCGCTGGTGGAAGAAGCGGCGGCTGCTGCTGAATCGCTGCAGGGACAATCGGCGCACCTGGCAGATGTGGTCAGCGTGTTCAAGCTGCAAGAGGGCAGGGTGGTCGCTTCAGCGGCTGCGGCACGGCCGGCCCGTCCCGCCAACGCAGTTGTGGGGCTGAAACCCCTGGCAGTACAGAAACTGGCGGCGGTGCGTTGACCCAAAGCACATCATCTTGATGCCGGTGCGAGCAATTTTAGTGTGCTTTGACTACTGTAGCTTGAAGTTCGCGGGTCTCGGACACCCGCGCCAATAACGCGGCCGCCGCCTGGTTGCCGGGCTGCTGCGACAGCGCCGTGCGTAACGCGTTCTGCGCTTCGTCCCAGCGGCCCTGCGACGCATACAACACTCCCAGCTGGTGGTGCAACGCTGGCGCGTGGTAGGCCGCGCCGAGCGATGCGCGCAGTTCGGCTTCGCCGCGGACGTTGTCGCCACGGGCCAGGTGCGCCAGGCCCAGGCCGGCGTGGGCGGCGGCGGCGCAGGCGGGGTCGCGCAGGGCGATGGTGTAATGATGTTCGGCCTGCTGCGGGCGGCCCAGGTGCAGGGCGATGGCGCCCAGGCGCTGGGCGGCGGCGGGGTCGTCGCCGGCCAGGCGGGTGGCGCTGTCGAGATGGGGCTGGGCGCTGGCGATGTCGCCCGCCTGCATCAGCGCGGCGCCGGTAAGCATCGGGCCCCAGGGGCGGTCCGGCCAGGCGCGCGTCAGGCGCTCGCCCAGCACTTGCGCGGCCTGGCTTTCTCCCTGAAAGAAAAGGCACTGGGCCAGCAGGAAGGCCAGTTCATGGTCGTCCGGCCAGTTGCGCAATGCCGGGGCGAGCAGGGCGGCGGCAGCGGCGAAGTCGCCGTTGGCCATGGCGTCGGCCGCCATCGTGACCAGCCGTGCGCGCGCCAGGGCGGGACTGTCGGCGGCCTCGCCCGCAGCGGGCGGCGCCATCATCGGCGCGCCGGCGATGGTTCGCAGGAGGCCGTGGCCGGCGCCGTCGAGGATGCGGCCGGCGGCGCCGTCCTGGCGCAGGCCGAAGCGGGCCAGGATGGTGGCGGCGATATCGGCCAGGCCGGCGCCATGCACCAGCAGATCGGCCGCGGCCGCGAAGCCGGGGCCGGCTGCAATCAGGACGCCGTCGCTGCCGACAATGATGATGTCGGTACCACCGGCATGCTCGCCGGCGTCGGCCAGCACCAGCAAGCGCGCGATCATGGCGTCGAACAGCATGGCGGCGCCATCACCACCGCCGGCGAGCAGGGGACCGTAGTGGACCGCGGCGAATTGCCAGGGTGTCGATTCGATTAAATATGTGGCGGCGGCATGCATGCTGGCCGCGTGCGCCAGCGCCGTCGGATCGGCCGCGGCGCCGGCATGGTCGTCCAGTTCGTCGGGGTGCAGGCGCAGTTCGCGCAAGGATTCGCGCAGATCGGCGGGGTGAATGCAGCGTGGCGCCAGCGGCCAGTCGGCCTCGGGCGCTACCACTGCCGACGCATCGGCAAAGCGCGGATCGATGACGGTGGCCTGCCAGTCGGTGGCGCAGGCGGTGGCGGGCCAGCCGATTACGCAGCTGGCGATGCCGGCCGTGTGCAGGGTTTCCCACACCGGGGCGCTGCGCCAGGAGCGCACGCCGGCAGCGTGTGTGCCGCCGCCGTCCGGGCGCAATTCAAGCGCGGCGGCAACGCCGTGCACGGCCGGCGCCATGCCGCTGGCCACGCTGGCCCACAAGGTGGCGCCGGATTGCACGCCGCACGCGAGATGACCGCTGACGCCGCCGTCGACGAGGCGCGCCAGGGTCGGCAGCTGGCCGGCGTCGATCAGCCGGTGCAGCAGCGGCCAGCCGGCGCCATCGACGCCGGCAAGAATCAGCTTGCGAGTCAGCTTGAAACCCGGCTTGAAGTTCAGCTGATGAGTCAGATTGCCCGTGCCGAACGGCGACGGCGCATGGCGCCCAGGCCGACTGCGCCTGCTGCCAGCAAGGCAAGCGTGCCCGGCTCCGGCACTTCGGTGCCGAAGTCGTTCAGGGTGAAGACCGGCTGGTTGGTGCCAGCAGACAATGCAATGCCGTTGACATAGCCACGCGTGAACGCGCCATTGTTATCCACATAAACGAGTTCAGCAAACGGCGTCGCTGCGTTCAGCGACCCCAGGTAGGCATTAGGGACGGCTTTGAAACTATCAGCAGGGCCGAAATTGTCTGTGGTGCCGTAAGCCGCGGCATTCGAAGTGGCCGCATAGGGGTTGCCGAAGACAGAGCTGCCGGAACTCATTCCGCTGATAATTACACCGTCAGCAGTCCAGGTGATGCTGAAGTCGCTCTCGGTATCGTTGTCCAGATCGATGTAGTAGCTTGGGCTATTGATGCTGTTGAAAACCACCGGCGTGAAACCGTCTGGCGCCGAGCTGACAAAGGCTGCCTGTGCCGGCGCGGCAAAGCCGGCGCCAATGGCTGCTGAGAGCAGCGCGAATTTGAACGAAGTGCTGCACTTGCTGTTGACGGTGTGGGACATGAGGTAGCCTCTGATTAGTAAGGTCTGTATGATAACATTCATTGCAAAAAAGAAAAGAAGATTTTGAACATTTATGGCGGAAATGCAACATAATGCAAACTGCCGTTTTACTTTATTGCGAGGTCGTCATTTCTTTAACAACCACTATCGCCGCCGCCACCAACGCCCAGGCGCCGCTGTGCCGCCATTTGTTGCCAGCCGCCTTCCCACGCGTCGGTGCGGCGCCCGAACTGCTGGTCGCCAGCGGCGCCAATGGCGTGCATGGCGTGCTGGCGCTCGACTGGGTGTCGGACGGCTTCGTGCTGCACCTGCACGTCGTTCCCGCCAGCAGGCGTTGCGGCGTCGGCCGCGCGCTGGTGGCGCAGGCAGCGGCCATGGCGCGTGGCGAAACGCGCCGGCTGCGCACCGCTACACTGGTTTTCGAGACGAGCCCGGAAAGCGCTTTTCTGCGCTCTTGCGGTTTTACCGTCACGCGCCGATTGCTGGCTTTCGATACCGACGGCGGCCGCTACGGCCCCACCCTGAGCGCGCTGCTGCGACGTGCCGGAAAGCACGTGCCGCCGGGCTTGACGGTGGGGCCCCTGGCGAGCGCGCCAGCCGCCGGTGTCGCCGCGCTGGTCGGTTGGCAGTTCGGCGTGCTGCAACACGACGCCGTCGCCAAGCTCGATCCACGCCATCCGGACCCGTACGACCAGCAACTGTCGCAAGTGCTGATGCGCGATGGTGTCGTCGTCGGCGCCATCCTCGGCCGGCGCTTCGGCAACATCATCGAAGTCGATGTGAACGTCGTGGCGCCCTCGCTGCGGCACGGCCTGGCCAACCTGATGCTGCTCGAGGCCATCATGCGCCTCGGTGAGCAGGCCGGCGTGCAACGCGCGCGCTTTTCCTGCGAAGCACACGTGCGCGATACCGTCAACATCGGCGCACGCCTGTCGGCGGCGCGCATGCCGGACCAGTTGTCATACGCGTTGATGCTCTAAGGCGTGATTATTTTTTAAGCCTGACCCTCTTTCTTCATATCCGAGCGCGCCTGAAGGCGCACCGGCTGCTCCCTTGCCGCCGGGACGTTATCGATCGTTACGCCATCAATCCGGCCCGACAGGCAATGTCGATACTGCGCCGTGCCAATTCAATAATGCGACGCCTATCGATATGTTCGTGATACGCTGTAATCGACTACCGGGATATGCGTTCAAATACCCGGTTTTATCGTATTTTGGACGTACTTACATTGAAATGAAGCATCATGAATATTAAAGAAAACCGCGTCATGACGACAGAACAACATGTATCGCGATACAGCATTACATCGGCAATTTTCAATGTGCTCGACCCGATTCCTTTCGGCTTATTCGTCGCTGTGCTGATTTTCGACATCATTTATGCCAAGACGGGCTACATTCTTTGGATGAAAGGGGCGGCCTGGCTGGTGACCTTCGGATTGTTGTTTGCCATCATCCCTCAGCTGATCAATCTTGCCCTGGTTTGGTTCAGCAAACGCCGGGTGCGTTCAAGCAAGCAGCTTATTAACTTCTGGCTCAATGTGGTCGGTATCGTTGCCGCGCTTATCAACGCCTTCGTCCACAGCCGGGATGCTTATGCAGTGATGCCGGCCGGGCTATGGCTGTCCGTCGTGACGGTACTGGCGATGGCCATCGGGCGAATTATTCTGGTTGGAGATAGAGTTATTTACAAGGAACTGAGCCATGTACAAGCGTAAACAAGGGTGGCAGCGCGCCTTGGGGATGGCAGCCGGTTTGTCGCTGGTATTAAGTGCGTGCGGCGAAAAAGCAAAGGTCGACCCTGCGATGCAAATCGGCGCCAATCCGATCCTGCCGAGCGCGCAAGATTTCCTGGTCCCGCCGATGCAGGTTCCTGACGGGGTAGGCTGGAAGGGGGATGCAACGCCCAAAGTCGCTGCCGGGCTCCACATCGAAAAAATTGCTTCCGGACTTCTACACCCACGCCAGATCCTCGTTTTACCCAACCAGGATGTGCTCGTCGTGGAGGCAAACGGACCGGGCGAGGAAGCGGTCACGACGCCGAAGCAGGTCATTGCGGGGATTATCAAAGGCAGGTCTGGCAAAGGCGGCAAGGGCGGCAACCGCATCACCTTGCTGCGCAAGAAAGCTGGTTCCACCGGCGAATGGGAACAGCACGTCTACATCGACAAGCTGCATTCACCGTTTGGTATCCAGCTGGTCGGCGACACCTTGTATGTCGCCAACACCGGCAATATCATGAAGTACCATTACACCGCGGGTGAGACCAGAATGTCCGACCCGGGAGTCGAGCTGGGCGACCTGCCAAGTACGGTCAACCATCATTGGACCAAAGCCCTGCTGGCTAGTCCGGATGGCAAGAAGCTGTATGTCGGCAGCGGCTCGAACAGCAATATCACGGAAAACGGCATGGAGGTGGAGTACCGGCGCGCTGCCGTGCTGGAGGTCGATACCGCCAACGGCGCCAGCCGTGTGTTTGCTTCGGGTATCCGCAATCCGACAGGCCTGCAATGGGACCCGCAGTCCGGAAAACTATGGGCCATCGCCCACGAGCGCGACGAAATTGGCGCCGACCTGGTGCCGGATTATCTGACGTCGGTGCAGGAAAAAGGCTTTTATGGCTGGCCTTACAGCTATTATGGCCAGCACATCGATCACCGCGTCATGCCGCAGCGGCCGGATCTGGTCAAGACCGCCATCAAACCGGATTATGCCCTGGGCTCGCACGTGGCGGCACTGGGTTTGCTGTTTTATAGCGGGGATGAACTGCAGAAATACAAGGGCGGCGCATTTGTCAGTGAGCACGGTAGCTGGGATCGCTCTCCGCTAAGCGGCTATCAAGTTGTGTACGTCCCGTTTGCGAACGGCATGCCGAGCGGTGCTGCTCAGCCTGTGGTTACCGGTTTTTATTCCGCTGACCAAAAACAGCTGTATGGGGCGCCGGTCGGACTGGCGCAGGACGCGCAAGGCGCATTGCTGTTCGCTGACGATGTCGGTAACGTGATCTGGCGGGTGACAAGCCTCAAGCAGTAAAGCAAATCCGCGCGCCGCATCGGCCGCGGTTTGCTATTGGGTACATGGTTCGATCGGCCGCGGATCGTCAAGCCCCGTCGCCGCGCGCACTGTCAAGCGTGATCGGCGGCGCGTCCCCGCAACTGCATCCGCAAGGCCTCCGGCTCCATCACAAACCCCATGATCTCGCGTGGCTCGCCGCCACGCGCAGTGGCGACCGACAGAATATCGAAGCGCGCCAGCAGCATTGCGATCGCTACCTTGATCTCCAGCAGCGCCAGATACCGTCCCGGACAGGTGCGCGGCCCCGCCCCGAAGGGCATCGCGGCCTTTTTGTCGACAGCCTCGTCCAGCCAGCGCTGGGGATCGAATTGCGCTGCGTTGGCAAACCAGGTGTCGTCGAGGCTGCTGCTGCGCATGACGCACCAGACAATGGTGCCGCGGTCGATCTGCACGTCGCCGACGACGGTGTCGGCCAGGGCCTCCAGCGGAATGAACGCCGCCGGCGGTTTCAAGCGCAGCGCCTCATGCGCGCATGCTTCCACGTAATCGAGCTGGTCGACCTGTTCGATCGATAGCGCCTCGAGCTTCGGCGCGACGCGCAGGATTTCCTCGCGCGCCCGCTGCAGGGTGTGCGGATGGCGGTGCAGCAGATAAATCAGCCAGGCCAGGCTGTTGGAGGTGGTGTCTTCGCCCGCCAACAGCATGTGCAGCACATTGCCCGCCACATTGCGCTCGCTGACACCGCTGTCCGCCTGCGCAGCGGCGGCCAGCATCGCTTCGAGCATATTACCGGGCCGCTGCGCGCGCAGTGGATCGTTGCGCATGCGTTGCCGTGCCTCGGCGACCAGCTTGTCGACGGCAATGCGGGTGCGCTCCACGCATCGATCGAGCGCATGGTCGCGCGGCAGTTTGATGTAGCGCCAATATGGGAAAGGCACCAGGCTGCGCCGGGCCACCGCCGGCAGGATCTTGTCGAGATCGCGCTGGATGGCGTTGTCTCCCGTCTCGATGGTGTTGACATCGCTGCCGAACGCCAGGCCGGCGACGATGTCGACCGTGTACAGCCGCAACTCGGCGCCCAGGTCGATCTGCCGTTGCGCATCGGCCGCGGCCTCCCAGCGGCGTTGCAGGCGCTGCGCCACCTGGACCAAGGTCGGAAAATACGATTTGACCGCATGCGGGGCAAAGGCCTGCATCACCATTTTGCGCTGGTTGCGCCAAGCTTCTCCCTCGGCATCGAATACGCCCGGCAGACCGCCCATTTCTTCGGCTACCCTGGCGGTGACCGATGGCCGGCGAAAAGTCGTTGGCCGGGCGCGCAGCACCTGCGCAATCAAATCGGGATCGGCGACCACCAGCATGGCAGCGCCGGGCAAGGAGACACGAAACAGCGGCCCATGCTGCCGGCTCCATTGCTCCATGTTCTGGTGAATGCGGGTGCGCTCCAGTTGCAGCGCATTCCCGAGTAGTGGCAGCGTGCGCGGCCCTGGCAGATCGGCGAGCCGGCGGTACGACGCCGTTGGCGCATGCTTGCTGATGACTTGCATGTAATTCCTTCCTTTCAATGGTAGGGCGTCAGTCCGCCTGCTGCAGCCGGACTTGTTGAACGTTGGCGATATAGGATGCCATAGTTGATGTTTGGCAGGATATACAAAGCGTTCGCTAGTGCGGATCGAGAAAACGCCACCCTGCGGGCATCCTTACGCTGCGTGCTGCGTGCTGCGTGCTGCATCCCGCAAGTGCGCCGCGTGCGCCGGCACGCGCACAGGAAGGTTAGAGTATTCGGGACCATGTCTTCACAGGAGAATCCGATGAACCAGCCCGTTCAGCAGCAGCACTCACCCGGCATCGAAAGAGAACTGAAACCGGCCGCCGACCATGGCGAGCACAGCTACCGGGGATCCGGCAAACTCGAGGGCAAGGCCACCGTGATCACCGGCGGCGACAGCGGTATCGGCCGCGCCGTCGCGCTGGCGTTTGCGCGCGAAGGCGCCGACGTCGTGATCGCCTATCTCAACGAACACGAGGACGCCCGCGAAACCGCGCGCCTGGTCGAAGAAGCGGGCCGGCGCGCCGTGCTGGTGCCGGGCGATATCAGCGTCGCGGCGCATTGCCGCGATATCGTCCAGCGCGCCCACGACGCCTTCGGGCGCATCGACGTGCTGGTCAACAACGCGGCCTTCCAGATGAGCCACGACAGTCTCGAGGACATCCCGGACGAGGAGTGGGAATACACTTTCAAGGTCAACATCACGGCGATGTTCCACATCTGCAAGGCGGCGGTCAAGCACATGCCGCCCGGCTCCTCCATCATCAACACCACCTCGGTCAATTCGGACAATCCGAAACCGACCTTGCTGGCCTACGCCGCCACCAAGGGCGCCATCGCCAACTTCAGCGCCGGCCTGGCGCAGCTGCTTGCTGAAAAGGGGATTCGCGTCAATTCGGTCGCCCCGGGGCCGATCTGGACCCCGCTGATTCCATCGACCATGCCGCCCGACCAGGTGCAAAGCTTCGGGCAGCAGGTGCCGATGAAGCGCCCCGGTCAGCCGGCGGAAGTGGCGCCCGTGTACGTGTTGCTGGCGTCGGATCAGGCCAGTTATATCTCCGGCGCGCGCATTGCCGTGACCGGCGGTACGCCGATTTTGTAGCGTTTGCTGCCAAATTTGCGTGCTGCTACTGAACAAACGCGCGAATGGTAACAAAAAACAACAAAAATCACCGTTTTTGCGCGGCAAAGTGATTAGTTTCCAC
>JAQGNM010000334.1 GCA_028291845.1 Massilia sp.
CCTCGGCGCCGTGCGCGGCGAGGAAGCCGACGATTTCAACATGGCGCAAACCGTACTGACCGATCCGGTGCTGACGCAAAAGGTGCTCAGGCTCGCCAACAGCAGCATGTATGCGGCGTTCGGCCAGAGCGTCAACACCGTCACCCGCGCCATCATGGTGATCGGCACCGACGCCATCGGCCACCTGGCACTTGGCCTGAAGCTGGTCGAGGAGCTCTCCAGCAACGTCGACGATCCCTCGGTCGCCCACGTGGAGATGGAAAAAGCCGTGCTGGCGGGGATGGTGGCGCACCAGGTGGCGCTGGGCGCGGCCGTGCACTCGCCGGAAGAAGCGGTGGTGTGCTCGATGCTGCACGCGCTCGGGCGCATGATGGTGGCGTTCTACATGCCGGAGGCGTGGACCCGCTTGCTCGAATACGAGGACGCCGACGGCAACGCCGACATCGAAGGCGGCATCGACGCCGCCGCCCTGCCCGTGCTCGGCCTGTCGATCGAACAGATCGGCCGCGCCGCCGCCGAAAACTGGGGCCTGCCGTCCAACCTGATCGGCGGCATGCGCCGCATCGACGCCGGCAGTTCGGAAGACAAGCTGCACTACGCCGACTGGCTGTCGGCGGTGTCGACCATGTCCTCGCAGTGCGCCGAAGCCCTGTGGCACGACGACGAGGCCGGCGCCGAAAAGGTCGCCGAGCTGGCGCAAGGCTTTTCGGCGATGCTCGGCATGCCCGCCGACGCGCTGATGCTGTCGATTGAAAAAGCCAAGGTGGCCGCCTGCGCCGACCTGTCGATCGCGCCCTTGACCAAGCCGTCGGAGCGGCGTGCGCGCACCCTGGCCTCGAACCGCAAGCGCGACGAAGGCCACAAGGTACTCTCCGCCGGCGTCGCCGACATGCGCGACTTCGTCAATGCGGCAACCCCCGGCCAGATGATGTCGATGGCGCTCGAGACGGTCTACCAGGGCCTGTCGTTCTCGCGCGCCGCCGCCTTCATGCGCAGCCCGCGCGAAAAACGCTACCTTGCCAAGATGGGCTTTGGCGAAGGGGTGCGCGAACTGCTGCCGTCGATGCAGTTCGACGACGCCTACGAAGCGAACGTGTTCCACGCCGCGCTCAACAACGACCGCGTGATCTTCATCGAAAACGCCCGCGATCCGAAGTTTGCCGCCAAGCTGCCGCAGTGGTGGAAAGACTGCCTGCAGGACGCCACCAGTTTCGTCATCCTGCCGGTATGCAGCGACGGCAAGCCGGTGGGATTCATTTATGGCGACTGGGACGCCAGTTTTCCGGCCATCGCCTTGAACGAGGCGGAGTTCAGCTTGCTGAACAATGTGCGCGGGCTGGTGGCGCGTTGTGTCGATCGGCGGCGGCAGATCGAATTAGTGGCTGCAAAAAACCATCTTGGTTAGTGCCGGGGACTGGCACGCGCGCGGCGGCGTATGAGCTTGCATACGCCGCTAATTGCGCGGTGCCTGGGCGGCCCCGCCTGTCCCCATTCTGATTTGCCTCGGCGCCAAAAATGGGACAGGCACCGCGCATTTCAAGCCGGTTGAGAAAGCATACGCCGCCGCGCGCGTGCCAGTCCCCCTCCTAACGCGCGCCGCGGGCGATATCCGGCGTTGAAACCGCCACATCCCCACACTGCGCCCGGTGCATCAGCGCATGATCCATCAGCACCAGCGCCAGCATCGCCTCGGCGATCGGGGTCGCGCGGATCCCCACGCAGGGATCGTGGCGGCCGAAGGTTTCCACCATCACCGGATTGCCATCCTTGTCGATCGACCGGCGCGGGGTGCGGATCGAGGAGGTCGGCTTGATGGCGATCGAGACGGTGATGTCCTGGCCGGTGGAGATGCCGCCCAGTACGCCGCCGGCGTTGTTGCCGACAAAACCTTCAGCGGTCAACTCGTCGCCATGTTCGGAACCCTTCTGCGCCACCGATCTGAAACCCGCGCCGATCTCGACGCCCTTGACCGCATTGATGCCCATCATGGCGTAGGCGATGTCGGCGTCGAGCTTGTCGTAGATCGGCTGGCCAAGGCCCACCGGGACGTTGCGGGCAACCACGTCGATGCGGGCGCCGATCGAGTCGCCGGCCCGGCGCAGCTCATCCATGGCCGCTTCCATGCGCTCGATCAGGGCGGCGTCGCCGCTGGCGGCAAAGAACGGGTTACCGGCCACGTGCGACCAATCCTGGAACGGCACGGCGATGTCGCCGAGCTGGCTCATACAGCCGAAAAACTCGGTGCCGTACTGCTGTTTCAGCCATTTCCGGGCGATCGCCGCCGCGCCCACCACCGGCGCCGTCAGGCGCGCCGACGAGCGCCCGCCGCCGCGCGGATCGCGCACGCCGTACTTGTGCCAGTAGGTGTAATCGGCGTGGCCGGGGCGAAACGTATCGGCGATATTGCCGTAGTCCTTGCTGCGCTGGTCCTCGTTGGGAATCAGCAAGGCGATCGGCGTGCCGGTGGTGACGCCCTGGTAGACGCCGGACAGGATCTGCACGGTGTCCGATTCCTGGCGCTGGGTGACGTGGCGCGAAGTGCCGGGCTTTCTGCGGTCGAGCTCGGGCTGGATGTCGGCTTCCGACAGCGCCAGCCCGGGCGGGCAACCGTCGATCACGCAGCCGATGGCGGCGCCGTGCGATTCGCCGAACGTTGAAACAACAAACAACTTGCCAAAAGAGTTACCGGACATGGTGGGCGGGCGTGCGGATGGTGAACGAGCCAGCATTTTACCAGTCGCGGCGGGCGCCATCGCGGCAACGTTAATTGCAACTTTTAGCGTTTGAACTGTGTCGCGAAAAAGTTACCAAATTTCAATTATTTCACCCACGTCAGGTAGGAAAGGATCATATCGGCGGCAATCCGCTATATACTTTGTTGTCAGCCAGCCCGCAGTCAGGAGAAGGATCCCATGCCATCATCGAGCACGCCTTTCGCAGCGGTCAAGGACGATCCGGACGATTTGGTATTTCTCGACGAACACAGCGCGGGCACCGAAGGCGCTACCGACGCGCTGCCCGGGCCGGTCTGGCGGGTGATGATCGTCGACGACGACGACGACGTCCACACCACCACCACCTTCGCGCTGGGCAACCTGGAGATGCAGCAGCGCCCGCTCGAATTCCTGCATGCCTATTCGGCCGCCGAGGCCCGCGAACTGCTGGCGCGCGAGACCGATGTCGCCGTGATCCTGCTCGACGTCGTCATGGAAGAGGACGACGCCGGCCTGCACCTGGTGCGCCACATCCGCGAAACCCTCAAGCTGCTCGACGTGCGCATCATCCTGCGCACCGGGCAACCCGGCTATGCGCCTGAAATCGACGCCATCCGCGATTTCGACATCAACGATTACAAGACCAAGTCCGAACTGACCCGCATCAAGCTGTACACGACGGTGACGGCGGCCATCCGCTCGTACCAGCAGATCCGCGCGATCGGCCAGAGCCGCTGCGGCCTCGACCACATCGTGCGCGCCGGCGCCGAGTTGATGGCGCTGCAGGGCGCGCCCGATTTCGCCGCCGGCGTGCTGGCGCAAGTGGGCGCCCTGCTCGGCCGCGCGGCTGATGGCGTGCTGTGCGCCCACGATCCACTCGACGCCGCCGATCCGGCCGACGCCCTGCCGCGCCGACTGCCGGTGGTCGCCTGCGCCGGCGCGTTCGGCGACTTGAGCGGCGGCGTGCTGACGGCGGCGGCGCACGGCGCGGCGGCCGACGCCATGTTCGCCGTCGGCGCCGCCCTCGCCGCGCGCGAAAACAACTACGCGCCCAATGCGGCCACGCTGTACTTCACCGGCAAATCGAGCCGCAATTTTTGCGCCTACATCCCGCTGGAGCGGCCCCTTGACGACATCGAAAAGCGCCTGCTCGACGTGTTTTGCAGCGTGGTCTCGGTCGGCCTGGAAAACGTCGAACTGGTCAGCCACCTGCACACGGCCGCCTTCTACGATCAACTGTCGAAGCTGCCCAACCGCACCCGCCTGGTCGAAATCCTCGACGCCACCCTGGCCGGACCGGGCCGCGAGAGCGCCATCCTGTCGCTGGTCGACCTCGACCATTTCGCCGAAACCAACGACGCCCTCGGCCACCAGTTCGGCGACCTGCTGCTGTCGGCCGTCGCCGAGCGCCTGCAACAATGCCAGCACGGGAACATCACGGTGGCGCGCATCGGCGGCGACATTTTCAGCTTGCTGGGCGACGCCGCCGCCGTCAACCCCGAACGCATCCTGGCGCTGTTCGCCACGCCGTTCTCGATCGACGGCCAGGACGTGCGGGTATCGGCCACCATGGGCCTGGTGCGGCTGGCCGAACACGACGGCAGCGGCGCCGACGCCTTGAAGGATGCCGACATCGCCTTGAAACGCGCCAAGGTCCAGCAGCGCACCGGCCACTTTTATTTTTCGCGCAGCATGGGGGTTGAAATCCGCCAGCGGGTGCGCATGATGCACGCGTTGCGCACCGGCTTCGCCGCAGGCGAACTGTTCCTGGCTTACCAGCCGCAGGTCGACCTGGCCAGCCGCCGCCCGGTCGGCGCCGAGGCGCTGCTGCGCTGGCGCATGAAGGACCGTAGTGGCGACGGCGACGGCGACGGCGACGGCGGTACGCTGGTGTCGCCCGCCCTGTTCATCCCGATCGCCGAGTATTCGGGCCTGATCATCGAGATCGGCGAATTCGTCCTGCGCAGCGCCTGCCAGGAACTGGTGCGCCTGCGCGCCGCCGGCCACCTCGACTTCACCATGTCGGTCAACGTCTCGCAGGTGCAGTTCCGCCACCCGCTGTTCCTGCAGATGCTGCGCTCGGCCATCGAAGAAAGCGGCGCCCCGCCCGCCTTTGTCGAACTGGAAATCACCGAATCGATGGCCATGGAAGAGCCGCAGCTGCTGATCGAAAAGCTCGCCGAGGTCAAGCGCACCGGCGTGTCGATCGCCATCGACGACTTCGGCACCGGTTTCTCCTCGCTGTCCTACCTGCAGCGCCTGCAGATCGACCGCCTGAAAATCGACCGCGCTTTTGTGACCGAAATCACCCACTCGGCGCGCGGCAGCAGCATCGCCGAGATGGTGATCCAGCTGGGCCGCAACCTGGGCCTGTCGGTGGTGGCCGAAGGGGTCGAGGACGAGCGCCAGGCGCACATCCTGCAAGCGCTGGGCTGCCCGATGGCGCAGGGATTTTTGTTTGCCAGGCCGATGCCGCCGGCCGAGTTGAATGCGTGGCTGCTCAACGAACAGCGTTAGAAGGGGAACTGGCCGGGCCGCGTTCGGACCGCAGGTGCCTGTCCCATTTTTGAGCCGTCACGTAATAAAGATACTCATCGGTATGGACGCATGGGACAGGCACCTGCGGCGCCAGTCCCCCTGCTAATCGGTTTGATCGGCTTCAGCCGGCCAGTCCCGAATATAAGCTTTTAACATCCGGTTCTCGAAACTCTGCGCTTCCAGCACCGCCCGCGCGACGTCATAAAACGAAATCACCCCCAACAAGGTCTTCGCATTCATCACCGGCAAATAGCGCGCATGCTTTTCCAGCATCATGCGTCGCACCTCGTTCACTTCAGTGTCGGGCGTGACCGTGATCGGGTGGTCGTCCATGTGCTTGCGGACGGTGCCGGCGCCGACCGAGCCGTTGTTCTTGTGCAGTACCTTGATCACTTCGCGGAAAGTCAGCATGCCGACCAGGTCGCCGTACTCCATCACCACCAGCGAGCCGATGTCCTTTTCCGCCATGGTGTTGACGGCGTCGACGATGAGCATGTCGGGGCTGGCGGTGTAAAGAATATTGCCTTTTACCTGGAGAATTTCGGAGACTTTCATGGCGGCCACCCTTTTCGGCTGTAGTTGCGAGCGAGATTGCGAGGTAAGTTGCGATGCATCTGGGGACACGGCTGAGCTTTTGAACATTATTATTTGTCAGGTAAGAGCGAGAGTAGCCGAAGCGTAGCAAAAAATCCAGCCGCATGGGCCAACTGGGGGCAAAGCGTGGAAAATTCGCGCATAAACGCACTGCCGCCGTGCATTCTGCCAGTGTCGGACGCTCCCGAACGGTGCTACGATGCCGCCCATTGCCTCCATTAAAAGAGTCCACCATGAGCGGTCCCGAATATCCAGGCTTCGACACCCTGTCCCTGCACGCCGGCAGTACGCCCGACCCGACCACCGGGGCGCGCGCCACGCCCCTGTATTTCACCTCCTCGTTCGCCTTCAAGGATTCCGACCACGCCGCGGCGCTGTTCAACATGGAGCGCGCCGGCCACGTGTACTCGCGCATTTCGAACCCGACCAACGCCGTGCTGGAAGAGCGCATTGCCGCGCTCGAGGGCGGCGTGGCCGGCATCGCCACCGCCAGCGGCCAGGCCGCCATGCATCTAGGGTTGGCGACCATCGCCGCGGCCGGATCGCACATCGTCGCCTCGCGGGCCCTGTACGGCGGCTCGCACAACCTGCTGGCCTACACCCTGAAACGCTTCGGCATCGACACCACCTTCGTCGACCCGCGCGACATCGACGCCTGGCGCGCCGCGATCCGCCCGCAAACGCGGGTGCTGTTTGCCGAAACGCTGGGCAACCCTGGCCTCGATGTGCTCGACGTGCCGTCGGTGGCCGCGCTGGCCCACCAACACCACCTGCCGCTGATGGTCGACTCGACGTTCACCACGCCCTGGCTGCTGCGTCCTTTCGACCACGGCGCCGACCTGGTATTCCACTCGGCCACCAAGTTCCTGTGCGGGCACGGCACCGCCATCGGCGGCCTGCTGGTCGAGGGCGGCACCTTCGACTGGCAGGCGGCGCACGAGGCGAGCGGGCGCTTTGCCGAACTGTGCGAGCCGTACGAGGGATTTCACGGCATGGTGTTTGCAGAAGAGTCGACCGTGGCGCCGTTCTCGTTGCGCGCGCGCCGCGAAGGTTTGCGCGACTTCGGCGCGGTGATGAGCCCGCATAACGCCTTCGCCATCCTGCAGGGCGTCGAAACGCTCGGCCTGCGCATGGAGCGCCATGTGGCCAACACCCGCAAGGTGATCGAGTTCCTGCTGGCCCATCCGGCCGTGGCGTCGGTGTCCTACCCTGAACTCGCCAGCCATCCCGACCATGCACTGGCCAGAAAGCTGTTGCCGCGCGGCTGCGGCGCCGTGTTCACCTTCAATATCAAGGGCGACCGCGCCGCCGGCCGCCGCTTTGTCGACGCCCTGCAGGTGTTCTCGCACCTGGCCAACGTCGGCGACGCCAAGTCGCTGGCGATTCATCCGGCCTCCACCACCCACCTGCGGGTGCCGGCCGACCAACTGGCCGCCAGCGGTATCGGCGAAGGCACCATGCGCCTGTCGGTCGGGCTGGAAAATGCCGACGACCTGATCGGCGACCTGGGCCGCGCCCTGAAAATTTCGCAAAAAGGGGGCTGACATGCTGCTCGACGTCCAAGGCCACAGCGCCTACGCCTACGGCGGCGGCAAGGCCTTCGATCCGGCCCTGCCCACCGCCGTGTTCATTCACGGCGCCCAGAACG
>JAQGNM010000352.1 GCA_028291845.1 Massilia sp.
CATTTATTTTGGGTCATATCAAAGAGGAAATACCCATGTGTACAGGTGAGAAGCCACATTCACTGTCTTTTATAAGTGCCTAATTTAACGACGTATTTTTACTTTAGCCTACTTCAGGGAAGTGCGCTAAGTCATTGACTTCATTAGCAAATTTCCCATTTTCGCGACGAAAACCGCTTGACCCTGCTCAGGCCATCCTCTAAAGTGGGTGAACGTGTGGAAAAGTGTAGTTTTGTGGGAGGAAATGCTCCCCGACGCGCAAACTAAACCGACCCGACTTCAACTACAACCAGGCATAACACCGTGTTTCAAGGCGCGTCCGCAATCAATCTCGATGCAAAAGGCAGGATGTCGATCCCCGCCAAGCATCGCGACGCGCTCGCCGTGCAATGCGAGGGCCGCCTGACCTTGACCCGCCACCCGCACGGTTGCCTGTTGTTCTTTCCCCGCCCGGTGTGGGAAGCCCACCGCGAACAGATCGCCGCCTGGCCGATGTCGGCGCGCGCCTGGCAGCGCATTTTTCTTGGCAACGCCTGCGACGTCGAGATGGATTCGGCCGGCCGCATCCTGATCGCGCCGGAACTGCGCAGCGCCGTCGGCCTGTCCAAGGACGTCATGTTGCTCGGCATGGGCAGCCATTTTGAAATCTGGGACGCCGCCAAGCTGGCCGCGGACGAAGAGGAAGCCGTGGCCGGTGGCATGCCCGATGTTCTTTCGAATTTTTCCTTCTAAGGCGCCGTGATGACTGAACTGACGGTGGCTGAGGGGGCTGCGGGTGCTGGGTTTGCTAATTTTCAGCACCTGACCGTGTTACTCGACGAAGCGGTCGACGCGCTCGACCTGAGCGGCGCGCGCGCCGACGGCATCTATATAGACGGCACCTTCGGCCGAGGCGGCCACAGCCGCCTGATCCTGTCGCGCCTGGGGCCGCAGGGCCGCCTGATCGGCTTCGACAAAGACTTGCAGGCAATCGCCACCGCCAGGGAGATCGCCGACCCCCGCTTCAGCATTGTCCACGACAGCTTCGCCACCATGCAGACGGCGCTGGCCGAACTGGGCTTGCGCCAGGTGGACGGCATCCTGCTCGACCTCGGAATTTCTTCACCACAAGTGGACGACGCCGCCCGCGGATTTTCTTTCCGCAACGACGGTCCGCTCGACATGCGCATGGACACCACCCGCGGCATGTCGGCCGCCGCCTGGCTGGCCATTGAAACCGAACAAAAAATTGAAAAGGTTATACGAGAATATGGGGAAGAACGGTTTGCTTTTCAGATTGCAAAGGCGATTGTTGCTCGCCGGGCAGTCGAACCAATTTCAAGCACACGACAGCTTGCCGGTCTCGTGGCAAACGCGGTCAAGACTCGGGAAAAGGGCAAGGATCCGGCCACCCGCACCTTTCAGGCTATCCGGATTTTCATCAATCAAGAGCTTGAAGACCTCGCGGCAGGGCTGAACGCGGCCTACGCCATGCTGGCGCCCGGCGCACGCATGTCGGTGATCAGCTTTCACTCGCTGGAAGACCGCATCGTCAAGCAGTTCTTCGCGTCGAAAGTCAAGCTCGAGCAGCCTGACCGCCGCTTGCCGATCCGCGCCGTCGACCTGCCGCAGCCCTTGATGAAGCTGATCCTGAAAACCAAGCCGTCCGACCAGGAAGTTGCGGCCAATCCGCGCGCCCGCTCGGCGGTGCTGCGGGTGGCCGAACGTTTGCCGACGGCGAGTGGGTCGCAAAGGGCGGATGCATGAGCAATAAACTCAACCTCGTGCTGCTGGCGCTGCTGGTCGGCTGTGCCTTGTCGGTGGTGAAAGCGCAGTACATCGCGCGGCACCTGTTCATCGACCTGGAAGCCTTGCAGCAGCAGGCGCGCCAGCTCGACATCGACTGGGCGCAGCTGCAGCTGGACCAGTCGACCCTGGGCAAGAACGCCCGCATCGAGCAGATTGCCCGCACCGATTTGAACATGACGCCGCTGACCCCGGCGCGCACCCAATACCTGACGGAAGGCGCCAAATGAAGCGCGGCGGCGATAACAAGCGGGGCGAGCGCGTGGCCGCCTCGAAAGGCGTGAAGTTTTCCACCAGTCCCCTGCTGGCGGTGCGCCTGCCGACCTGGCGCTCGCGCGTGGTGCTGTTCGTGCTGTTCGCGGCGTTTGCCGCGCTGGCCGGCCGCGCCCTGTGGCTGCAGGCGGTGTCGAAGCAGAACCAGTTCCTGCAAAAGCAGGGCGCCAGCCGCTACGAGCGAACGCTCGAACTGCCGGCCACCCGCGGCAAGATCATGGACCGCAACGGCCAGGTGCTGGCCTCGTCGATTCCCGTCAAGGCGGTGTGGGCGATTCCCGAGGATGTGCTGGCCGAGCCGCCGGAAAAACTGCGCCAGCTGGCCAAGCTGCTCGACATGTCGGAAGCGGAACTGCGTAAAAAGCTCGATTCGGACCGCACCTTCGTTTACCTGAAGCGCCAGGTGGAGATGGACGTCATCGAACAGATCAACAAGCTGAAAATCGACGGCCTCGACACCCGCAAGGAATACAAGCGTTTTTACCCGCAGGGCGAAGTGATGACCCACATGGTCGGCTTCACCAATGTCGAAGACGTCGGCCAGGAGAGCATGGAGCTGGCCCAGCAAAAAACCCTGGTCGGCGCCGTCGGCAGCCGCAAGGTGATCAAGGACCGTCTCGGCCATATCGTCGAAGACGTCGGCCTGTCGAAGGACCCGCACGACGGCAAGGATCTGACCCTGTCGGTCGACAGCAAGCTGCAGTACATCGCGTTCACCTCCATCAAGGAGGCGGTCGAAAAATTCCACGCCAAGGCCGGCGCCGCCGTGGTGCTCGACGTGCACACCGGCGAAGTGCTGGCGCTTGCCAACTGGCCGACGTATAACCCGAACGACCGCAGCAAACTGACCGGCGAGCAGCTGAGGAACCGCGTCATTACCGATACCTTCGAACCTGGCTCGACCTTGAAGCCGTTTACGGTGGCGCTGGCGCTCGACACCAACCGGGTCAAGCCAACGACAATGTTTGATACAACCCTTTCCGGTAGATACGTGGTGGGCGACCACACCATTCGCGACACCCACGCGCACGGCATGATCGACGTTTCCACCATCATCCAAAAGTCCTCGAACATCGGCGTGTCGAAAATGGCGCTGGCGATGCCGTCGCAGGAAATGTGGGAGATGTTTACCAAGTCGGGCTTCGGCCAGGCGCCGCGCTTCGGTTTTCCCGGCGCCGTGGCAGGCCGGGTGCGGCCGTATAAATCGTGGCGGCCGGTGGAGCAGGCCAATATGTCCTTCGGCCAGGGCATCTCGGTGTCGCTGCTGCAGCTGGCGCGCTCCTACCTGATCTTCGCGCGCGACGGCGACATCATCCCGCTGTCGTTCCAGAAGGTGACGGACAAGCCGGTCGGCCAGCAGGTGATTTCGCCAAAAACCGCCGCCGAAGTGCGCGCCATGCTGGAAATGGTGGTGCTGCCGGGCGGTACCGCCACCCAGGCGCAAGTGCCCGGCTACCGGGTCGGCGGCAAGACCGGCACGGCGCAAAAAGTCATCAACGGACGCTATTCGCAAACCCACTACATCGGTTCGTTTGCCGGCATCGCGCCGATGTCGAATCCCCGTTTCGTCATCGCCGTGATGGTCGACGATCCGACCGGCGCGATTCACACCGGCGGCGGCGTGGCCGCGCCGACCTTCGCCGCGCTGGCCGCCAACGCCCTGCGCGCGGCCAATGTGCCGCCCGATTCGACGGTCACCGAAATCATCCATGCTGAAACCGCGCAGGAGGAGAACTGATGGCTGTCTTGAAGGTCGCCGACATCGCGCAATGGATTGCCAAGGCGGCGCCGCAGGGCGCCCTGGCGTCCGACTCGCGCCGCGTGCAGCCCGGCGACGTGTTTTTTGCCTATGCTGCCGACGCTGGCGACGCCGGCGATGGCCGCGATTTTATTCAGGCGGCCATCGCGCAAGGCGCCGCCGCCGTGGTCCACGATCCGCGCGGGTTCGAATGGAATGCCGCCTGGAGCGTGCCGCACCTGGCGGTAGAGGAACTAAAAGCCAATGCCGGCCTGATCGCCCATGCTGTGCACGACCAGCCCGACAGCGCCATGTTCAGCGTCGGCGTGACCGGCACCAACGGCAAGACCTCGATCGCGGTCTGGCTCGGCCAGGCCTTCTCCCGCCTGGGCGAGACGGCCGCCGTTATCGGCACCCTGGGCGTTGGCATTTTCAAGGGCCGCGCCGAGCCGCAATTCGACGTTACCGGCTACACCACGCCCGACGCCGTGCTGCTGGCGCAAAAACTCAAGGACGTGCGCGACGCCGGCGCCACCTCGCTCGCCATCGAGGTGTCGTCGATCGGCCTGGTGCAAGGACGCACGCTCGGCATGCATTTCGATGTCGCCGTGTTCACCAACCTGACGCGCGACCATCTCGATTTTCATGGCGATATGGCCAGTTACGAAGCGGCCAAGTTGAAACTGTTCGAGTGGCCCGGCTTGAAAACCGCCGTGATCAACCTCGACGACGCCGCCGGCCTGCGCTTGCTGGCCCACCTGCGCGCGCAGGTGCCGCAGGTGGCGCTGACGGGCTACACCTTGCAGGATCAGGCCGCGTTGCCCGACATCGACGGCGTGGCCATGCTGCGCGCGTCGCAATTCCGCAGCAAGCACGTCGGCACCGAATTTCACGTCGATACCCAGCTTGGGGGCGCCACCGTGAAAACCGCGCTGGTCGGCCATTTCAATGTCAGCAATGCGCTCGCGGTGCTGGGCACCTTGCTGGCCAAGGGCGTCGCGCTGCGCGCCGCCGCCGAGGCGCTGGAAAGCTTGACGCCGGCGCCGGGCCGCATGCAGCAGGTGGGCGGCGTGCAGGGCGCTGGCGGCCAGGAGCGGCCGATGGTGGTGGTCGACTATGCCCACACCCCGGACGCGCTGGAAAAAACCCTGTCGGCTTTAAAACAGGTGGCGGGC
Source organism: Massilia sp. (assembly GCA_028291845.1). Taxonomy (GTDB): domain Bacteria; phylum Pseudomonadota; class Gammaproteobacteria; order Burkholderiales; family Burkholderiaceae_D; genus JAFCUW01. The sequence continues at coordinate 4,972 of JAQGNM010000352.1, forward strand.
GAACGCGGCGGCCAGTTGTGGTGCGTGTTCGGCTGCGGCGGCGACCGCGATCCCGGCAAGCGCCCGCAGATGGGCGCCATTTCCCAGATCGCCGAGCACGTGCTGGTCACCAGCGACAATCCGAGAAGCGAAGAGCCGAACGCCATCATCGCCGACATCGTCGCCGGCATGGACCCGGCGCGCGCCGACAGCGCCATGCAAGCCATCGAAGACCGCGCCGCGGCCATCCTGCTGGCGGTCAAGCAGGCCGGCAAGAACGATGTGATCCTGTTGGCCGGCAAGGGCCACGAGCCGTACCAGGAAATCAAGGGACGCAAGATGGCGTTTTCCGACTTCGACCACGCCTCGCTGGCGCTGGCCGCGCGCGTCACCATGATGAGGACAAGCTGATGTCCGCGCCGATCGCTGAACCCATGATGCACGCCGACCTGGCCCAGCTGGCCGCCCACATGCCGGGCGCCCGCATGACCGCCAATGCCGCCTTCGACGGCGTGTCGACCGACAGCCGCCAACTGGCACCGGGCCAGCTGTTCGTCGCCCTGCGCGGCGAGACCTACGATGCGCACAGCTTCTTGCCGACCCTGGCCGGCCAGGACGGCAAGCCGCTGGCCGCCGCCGTGGTCGCCGAGCAGCTGCCAAGCGGCTGGACCCTGCCGGCACTGATCGTGCCGAACACCTTGACCGCCCTCGGGCAGATCGGCCACTACTGGCGCGAGCAGTTCAGCATCCCGGTCATCGGCGTCACCGGCAGCAACGGCAAGACCACCGTAAAAGAGATGATCGCGGCGATCCTGGCCGCCGCCCACGGTGAAGACGGGCGCCTGGCCACGCGCGGTAACCTCAACAACGAAATCGGCGTGCCCTTGACCTTGATGCGCCTGGCGCCGCAACACCGCGCCGCGGTCATCGAGATGGGCATGAACCATCCGGGAGAAATCGCCCGGCTGGCGGCGATCGCCGCTCCCACCGTCGCCATGGTCAACAACGCCCAGCGCGAGCACCAGGAATTCATGCACACCGTCGAAGCGGTGGCGCGAGAAAACGGCGCCGTGCTGGCGGCCTTGCCGGCGTCGGGCGCGGCGGTCTATCCGGCCGACGATGTGTACACGCCGCTGTGGGCCAGCCTGGCCGGCGCGCGCCGCAGCGTCACTTTTGGCTTAACTGACGCCGCCGACGTCAGCTGCACCTATACGGCGGGCAGCTTCGGCAGCGAGCTGGCCGTGACCGCCCGCATCGACGGCGGCGAAGCCAAAACATTCGGTATCTCGCTGGCCGCGGCCGGGCTGCATAACGTGCGCAACGCCCTGGCGGCGATCGCCTGCGCCTTGGCTGCCGGCGTGCCGCAGGACGCCATCGTCGACGGCTTGAACAGCTTCGCGCCGGTCAGCGGCCGGCTGCAGCGCAAGCTCGGCGCGAACGGCGTCACCGTCATCGACGACAGCTACAACGCCAACCCGGACTCGGTGCGCGCCGCCATCGACGTGCTGGCCCAGGCCGCCGGCACGCGCATCCTGGTGCTGGGCGACATGGGAGAGGTCGGCACGCAGGGCCGGCAGTTTCACGAAGAGATCGCCGCCTACGCGGCAGGCGCCGGCATCGAACACGTGCTGGTGACGGGAGAGTTGGCCCGTCACATGCGCGGTAATGGTGACGCAAGCGTAGTAAAACATTTTGAACAGTTTGACGAGTTATTGGCAGCACTGGATACAGCACTGGGCAGTAAATCTGACGCGACTGTGTTGGTGAAGGGCTCGCGTTTCATGAAGATGGAACGCGTGGTCCGGCACCTGACTGGAACACACAACAAGGAAGCCCATTAAATGCTGCTCTGGCTCGCACAATATTTTCAGCAGGATCTCGGTACGCTGCGTATCTTTAACTTCATCACCTTCCGCGCGGTGTTCGCCACCATCACGGCGGTGGTCATCGGCCTGGGCGCCGGCCCCGCCGTCATCGCCTGGCTGACCCGCATGAAGGTCGGCCAGGCGGTGCGCACCTACGGTCCCGAGACCCACCTGGCCAAGCATGGCACCCCGACCATGGGCGGCGTACTGATCCTGATTTCGATCGGCGTCTCGACCCTGCTGTGGTGCGACCTGTCGAATCGCCTGATCTGGCCGGTTCTGGTGGTCACGCTCGGCTTCGGCGCTGTCGGCTGGGCCGACGACTACCGCAAGGTCGTCTATAAAGACCCGGAGGGCATGCGCTCGGCCGAAAAATACTTCTGGATGTCGCTGATCGGCGTCGCTGCCGCTTTGTACCTGGCCTTTTCGGTGTCGGCGCCGACCCCGATCAAGGTGTGGGAACTGTTTTATGCGTGGGTGCGCTCGGGCTTCGCCATGTCGCTGCCGCCGAAAGCCGACCTGATCGTCCCTTTCGTTAAAACCATCAGCTATCCGCTGGGCGTGTGGGGTTTTATCGCGCTGACCTACTGCGTGATCGTCGGCGCCAGCAACGCGGTGAACTTCACCGACGGCCTCGACGGCCTGGCCATCATGCCGACCGTGATGGTGGGCGCCGCGCTCGGCCTGTTCGCCTATCTGACCGGTTCGTCGACCTATTCGCGCTACCTGTTCATTCCGCACATTCCCGGCGCCGGCGAATTGCTGATCTTTTGCGGCGCGATGGCCGGGGCAGGACTGGCCTTCTTGTGGTTCAATGCCCACCCCGCGCAGATGTTCATGGGCGACGTCGGCGCGCTGGCGCTGGGCGGCGCCCTCGG
>JAQGNM010000364.1 GCA_028291845.1 Massilia sp.
ATCGTCGGAACACTTCGAGCACGCCGGCCATGCTTTCAAGGAGCACGGCATCGATGTCGCCGGCCTGTCGCTGAACCTGCCGCAAATGCTCAAGCGTAAGGACACCGTCGTCAAGCAAAACAACGACGGCATCCTGTACCTGTTCAAGAAAAACAAGATCACCTTTTTTCACGGCCGCGGCGCGTTTGCGGGCTCGAGCGATGGCGTTCACACCATCAATGTCAGCGGCGCCAATGCCGAGACCTTGACGGCGAAACATGTGATCGTCGCCACCGGTTCCAACGCCCGTGAATTGCCGGGCGCGCCGTTCGACGAAAAATTGATCTTGTCGAATACCGGCGCGCTGGCCATCGAGGCGGTCCCTGCCAAGCTGGGCGTGATCGGCGCCGGCGTGATCGGCCTGGAAATGGGCAGCGTGTGGCGCCGCCTGGGCGCCGACGTTACCGTACTGGAAGGTCTGCCGACTTTCCTCGGCGCCGTCGACGAGCAGATCGCCAAGGAAGCCCATAAGCTGTTCACCAAGCAGGGTCTCAAGATTAATCTTGGCGTGAAGATCGGCGAGATCACCAAGTCGGACAATAAAGTCACCGTCGCTTACCTTGATGCTGCGGGCGCCGCCCAGTCGGCCGAATTCGACAAGCTGATCATCTCGATCGGCAGGGTGCCAAATACGATTGGCTTGAATGCCGAAGCGATCGGCCTGAAACTCGACGAGCGCGGTTTTGTCGCAGTCGACGACGACTGCAAGACCAGCGTCGCCAATGTCTGGGCAGTGGGTGATGTGGTGCGCGGTCCAATGCTGGCGCACAAGGCGGAAGAAGAGGGCGTGGCGGTTGCCGAGCGTATCGCCGGCCAGCACGGCCATACCAATTTCAATACGATTCCCTGGGTGATCTATACCTCGCCGGAGATTTCATGGGTCGGCCAGACCGAGCAGCAGCTGAAGGCGGCCGGCGTGGCGTATAAAGCCGGCACCTTCCCGTTCCTGGCCAACGGCCGCGCGCGCGCGCTGGGCGACACCTCGGGCATGGTCAAGGTGCTGGCCGATGCCACCACCGACGAAATCCTCGGTGTGCACATCGTCGGCCCGCAAGCGTCGGAGCTGATTTCGGAAGCGGTGGTCGCGATGGAATTCCGTGCTTCGTCGGAAGACATCGCCCGCATCTGCCACGCCCACCCGTCGCTGTCGGAATCGACCAAGGAAGCCATGCTCGCCGTTGACAAGCGCGCGCTGAACTTCTGATCGTTTGCGTCCCAATGGGCCGGCGACAAGCCGGCCTTTTTCATTTAAGCAGCCCATGAATGTCCAAGAGTTTTATCAGCAATCCCTGACCCTGCGCGGCTATAACTCCGATGCCGCCCAGCAAGCCGCCGTCGACCGCCTGCAGCATTGCTACGATGAATGGGTGGCCTACAAGGACCGCCGCTCGTCGAGCTTCAAGCGCCTGATCAACCGCCCGGAAGTGCCGCGCGGCGTGTACCTGTGGGGCGGGGTTGGGCGCGGCAAATCGTTCTTGATGGACAGCTTTTATTCGGTGGTGCCGGTGGTGCGCAAGACGCGCGTGCACTTTCACGAATTCATGCGCGGCGTGCACCGCCAGCTCGACGATTTGAAGGGCGTGGCCAATCCGCTCGACGATGTGGCCAGGCGCATCGCCAAGAAATACCGTCTGATCTGCTTTGACGAATTTCACGTCTCCGATATCGCCGACGCCATGATTTTGTATAACCTGCTGTCGGCGCTGTTCGACAATGGCGTGTCTTTCATCATGACCTCGAACTACGATCCGGATTTGCTGTACCCGGACGGGCTGCACCGCGACCGCATGCTGCCGACCATTGCGCTATTGAAAGACAAGCTCGATGTGATGAATGTCGATGCCGGGGTCGACTACCGCAAGCGCGCCCTCGAACAGGTCGACAGCTATTACACGCCGCTCACCGCGGCGGCCGACGCCGCCATGCGCGCGGCCTATGCGAAAGTGGCGGCGAACGCCGACGAGGACCCGCGGGTGTTCATCGAGCAGCGCGAAATCCGCGCGCTGCGCCGCGCCGGCGGCGTCATCTGGTTTGATTTTGCCACCCTGTGCGGTGGACCCCGTTCGCAGAACGATTATCTGGAAATCGCCAGCCGCTTTCACACGGTGTTCTTGTCGGGCATTCCGGCCATGTCGGCCGGGCAGTCGTCGGAGGCGCGCCGCTTTACCTGGCTGATCGACGTGTTTTACGATAACAAAGTCAAACTGCTGATGTCGGCCGCGGTCCCGCCGGAAGAGTTATACACCGAGGGCATGCTGGCGAACGAATTTCACCGCACCGTCTCGCGTATCATTGAGATGCAGTCGCGGGAGTACATGGAATCGGACCGGCGCGATGCGGCCGATTCGATTGCTTGATTTAAAAAAAAAGAAAAACAGGAAAGCGCATGAGCAAAAACTTGTCGATTACCCAGCTGGCGGCCGCCGCCGCGCTGAGCCTGCTGGCAGGCTGCGTGTCCGTCAAGCCGGGCACCGTCGTGGCGCCGGTGGCGCCGACCACGACCAAGGAAGACGCCGCCCGCAAGCTCGAGCTGGTCAAGGCCGAGCGCGCGCGCGCCGAGGGGCGCTTTGCCGCCGGCGAGCAGCTGTGCTATACGAAATTTTTTACCAATAACTG
>JAQGNM010000459.1 GCA_028291845.1 Massilia sp.
GAACCACGTATGGCTACGTTTGTTCACCCCGGCCTCGAATTTTTTCAGGATCGAACCGCAGGCATGATGGTAGCCGATCGCCAGCAGCACCAGCGCCAGCTTCGCATGCAGCCAGCCGCCCTTGATGTCGAAACCCAGCCATAACCAGAAACCCAGCAGCACCGCCGGCACCGCCAGGATCGTCGTGAACCGCAGCAGCCGCCGCGCCATGCCGAGCAGGCGCGTGGTTGCGCCGGCATCGGTTTCCTGCGCCAGGTTGACATAGATGCGCGGCAGGTAGAACAGGCCGGCGAACCAGGAGGCGATGAAGATGATGTGGAAGGCTTTGATCCAGAGGTACATGCGGTTCCTTATGGTTAGCTACGTATTTCGCCGTGACCGAACACGACGTACTTGAGTGAAGTGAGTCCTTCCAGCCCGACCGGCCCGCGCGCGTGCAGCTTGTCGTTCGAGATGCCGATCTCGGCGCCCAGGCCATATTCGAAGCCGTCGGCAAAGCGCGTCGAGGCGTTCACCATCACCGACGCGGAGTCGACTTCGCGCAGGAAGCGCAGCGCCGCGCTGTAGTCCTCGGTCACGATCGCTTCCGTGTGCTTCGACGAATAGCGGTCGATGTGGTCCATCGCTTCCTCGATGCCGGCCACCACTTTCACCGCCAGGATCGGCGCCAGGTATTCGGTGCGCCAGTCTTCCTCGACCGCCTCGGCCAGGTAGGGATAGCCGGCCAGCAGCGCGTGCGCTTCGGGGTCGGCGCGCAGTTCGACCTGCTTCGTTTCGTAGAGTTTGGCCAGGCGCGGCAGCACGGTGGGCGCGATCGCGCGCGCGACCAGCAGCGTTTCCATCGTGTTGCAGGTGCCGTAGCGGTGGCACTTGGCGTTGAACGCGATCGGCAGCGCCTTTTCGAGGTCGGCCCTGGCGTCGATGTAGACGTGGCAGATGCCGTCGAGGTGCTTGATCATGGGGACGGTAGCTTCTTTCATCAGGCGCTCGATGAGACCCTTGCCGCCGCGCGGGACGATGACGTCGACGTACTGCGGCATGGTGATCAGGGCGCCGACGGCGGCGCGGTCGACGGTGTCGACGATCTGCACGCCGTGCGCCGGCAGCCCGGCCTGTTGCAAGCCTTCGGCGACGATCGCGGCGAGTGCGCGGTTGCAGTGGATCGCTTCCGAGCCGCCCCGTAAAATCGTGGCGTTGCCGCTCTTGATGCACAGGCCGGCGGCGTCGACGGTGACGTTGGGACGGGCTTCGTAGATGATGCCGATCACGCCCAGCGGCACGCGCATCTGGCCGACCTGGATGCCGCTGGGGCGAAATTTCATGTTGCTGATTTCGCCGATCGGATCGGGTAGCGCCACCATCTGGCGCAAACCCTCGACCATGGTGGCGATGGCTTTAGGCGACAAGGCCAGGCGCTCGACCATGGCGGGGGCCAGGCCGGCGCTGGCGGCGGCGTCGAGGTCGCGCTGATTGGCCGCGCTCAGCAAGGCAGAGTCGCGCTCGACGGCGTCGGCGATCAACAGCAGCGCGCGGTTGCGGGTGGCGGTATCGGCTTTGGCCATGGCACGCGAAGCGCTGCGCGCCTGGCGGCCGACCTGTTCCATGTATTCGTTGATGTTCATTTGGCGCTCCATGTTATCCGCTCACGTTATCAATACGCGCTTAACGCGCCACTTTCAGCGCAAGCTGCAGCATGGCGTCCCAGGCGTCGCCGGCAAACGCCTTCGCTCGTAATCCCTTCACCAGCTTGTCGACCTGGGCGGCATCCTGCAAGGCCTGCTCGAGGTTGGCCAGCGACAGGCGGCGCAGGGCTGGTTCCATCAGTCGCTCGCGCGGGCCCCAAATTCTCTGCTCTTTCAGCAGCGCGCCGAGCGGACGGCCCTGCTGCATGGCCGCTTTCAATTTTAGCAGCGTGCGGATTTCCTCGGCGACCGCCCACAACACCAGCGGCAGCGCTTCGCCCTCCCCCTTCAAACCTTCCAGCATGCGCACCAGGCGCGCGCAGTCGCCGGCCAGCATCGCCTCCGACAATTTAAACACGTCGTAGCGCGCCACGTTCAGCACGGCGTCGTGGATTTGCTCGAAACTGAGTTTGCCGGGTTCGTGCAGCAGGCCCAGCTTTTGAATTTCCTGGTGCGCCGCCAGCAGATTGCCTTCGACGCGCTCGGCGATGAAATCGATGCCCTGGCGGTCGGCCGACTGGCCCTGGCCGGACAGACGCATGGCGATCCAGGCCGGCAGCGCGCTGCGCTCGACCACCGGGATGTCGATATACACGGCGGCCTGCTGCAGCGCGCCGACCCAGGCCGCCTTGGCGGTCTGCCAGTCGAGTTTCGGCAGGGTGATCAGGGTCAGATTGTCCGGGCTGAGATCTTTGGCATAGGCCTGCAGGGCGGCGCCGCCTTCCTTGCCCGGTTTGCCGGTCGGGATGCGCAGCTCGATCAGTTTTTTATCGCCGAACAGCGACAAGGCCTGGTTGGCCGCCAGCAGTTCGCCCCATTTGAAGGTGCGCTCGACGGTGAGCACATCGCGCTCCGTAAAACCGTTGGCGCGGGCGGCGCGGCGGATGCGGTCGGCCGCCTCCAGCGCCAGCAGGTGCTCGTCGCTGCTGATGACGTACAGCGGCGCGACCGCCTTGGCCAGGTGGGCATCGAGGGCGTCGACCCGTAGCTGCATGCTGGGCTGCCCCTTACTGCGCCGGCTTGATAGCGGTCAGCCGGCGCAGGATCTGCTGCACCAGGTCCGACTGCATGTCGCGGTACAGCAGTACTTCTTCCGATTCCTTGGCCAGGGTCTGGTTTTCGTTGAAGGCGATCGAGCGCTTCAGGCTGATCTCGGTCGGCCCCAGCAGCTCGGCGTCCTTGTTGTCGCGGACCTTGAAGACCAGGGTGTAGGTCAGCAGGTATTCGCGCACACGGCCCTGGCTGTTGAGCGACAGGATCACTTTACCGCGCGACTCCGACACCACGTCGATTTTCGCATCGGCGCGGGTCGCATCGTCGACCACCAGCACGCCGTCGGCGCCGCGCAGGTTGCGGCGCAGCTCCACGCCCAGCGGCGAGTTTTCGGCGAAGCCCAAATAGACCGTGTGAAACGGGATGCGGTACTGCCCGTTCGCGCCGCGCGGCTTGAAGCCGCAGGCGGCCAGCACCAGCGCCAACACAAGGACGGCGCCAAGGCGCATGAAGTTCGAACGAGGCAGGGTCATCACTTACACCACAATATTAATCAGTTTGTTAGGCACGACGATCACCTTTTTAGCGGTCGCCCCGTCCATGAAGCGCACTGCCGCCTCGCTGGCCAGCGCCAGCGCCTCGATGGCCGCTTTGTCGGCGCCCTTCGGCACCAGCACCGCGCCGCGCAGTTTGCCGTTCACCTGCACCATCATCTCGATCTCGGACTGCTCCAACGCGGCCGGGTCGACCTGCGGCCATGAGGCATCGAGAATGTCGCCGTGCTTGGCCGCGAAACCGAGTTCCTGCCACAGCACGTGGGTGATGTGCGGCGCCACCGGATTCAACACGCGCAGGAAGATCGACAAGCCTTCGGCAATCACCGCGCTCGATGCCGCGCTGTCCTCCAATTTCGCCGACTCGAGCAGATTGAGCATCTTCATGCAGGCCGACACCACGGTGTTGTACTGAATGCGTTTTAAATC
>JAQGNM010000489.1 GCA_028291845.1 Massilia sp.
AAGTGTCGGGCGACTGGAACCCGATTCACCTGTGGCGCTGGTCGGCGCGGCTGATGGGCATGCGCCGGCCGATCATTCACGGCATGCACAGCGTGGCGGCCGCCTGCGCCCTGCTCGAGCAAACCACTTGCCGGCGCGTGACGGCGATTTCGGCGCGCTTCAAGGCGCCGATCGCGCTGCGGGCGCGGCCGACCTTGTACATCAGCGGCGACCAGCACAAGTACTGCATCGGCCTCGATGGGCGGCGGGTGGTCGACGGCACCGTCAGCCTGGTCTAGGCCTTCTTATCGCCGGTCAGCATGGCTTTGACCAGGTTCTCGCGGTGCTGCCAGATCGCCAGCAGCACGCCGGCGATGTGAAAGGCGATCAACACCACCAGCAGCCAGGCCAGCGCCGCGTGCAGCCGCACCGGCCACGCATAGCCCCATAAAAGATCGGTGGTGGCGGCCCAGCCGGACAGCCCGACCAGAGAAACGCAAACCAGCAGCGCCACCACCATCGCGCCGCCGGCCGGGTTGTGGCCGAGATGGCGTTCGGCGCTGCCGCCGGCCACGGCGCGCAGATAAGCGACGGTCGTGCGCGGCGGTTTGACGAACTGGCCGAAACGGCTATAGGCATTGCCCTTGAATGACCACAGCAGGCGCGCGGCGACGATCGCCACGGCGCCGTAGCCGATCCATTCATGCAGCGGGCCGATGCGCTCGCTGGTGAACCAGGCCGCGCCAATCGAGCCCGCCAGAGTCCAGTGCAGCAGGCGCACCGGCAGGTCCCAGACCCGGAGCGTTTTACTCTTCAACGCGGGCAAAGGTCACCGGGTCAAAAAACGCTTCGACGCGGTTGCCCTTGGGGTCTTTCGCGTACACCTCGTAGCAGGTCTTCGACACCTCCATGCGGCGGATGGTCCAGCCTTCGGCCACCAGTTTTTTCTCCAGTTCGGTGTGCGGCTTCCACTCGGCTTTCGGATAGACCTTGCACTTGACGTCGCCGTGGGCCGACGCGGTAGCGGCGGCGGTGGCGAGCATCATCGACAAGACGAGTTGTTTGGCGAGGGTTGGTTTCATGGCAGTCCTTTCAGGTGGTGGCCCAGCGGCGCACCAGGTTGTGATAAACGCTAGTGAGTTTTAACAGGCGCGCGTCGTCCGCCGCCAGTAGTGGCGTCAGCTGCTGGATCGCCTGATCGAGATCGAACAGGGTGGCGCGGGCGGCGGCGTCGGCCACCAGCGACTCGACCCAGAAGAACGAGGCCACGCGCGCGCCGCGGGTGACCGGCGCCACCCGGTGCAGGCTCGAGGCCGGGTACAGCACCATGTCGCCGGCCGCCAGCTTGATGGCCTGGCCGCCGAATTGCCCCTCGATTTCCAGCTCGCCCCCATCGTACTCGTCCGGCTCGGACAGGAACAGGGTGGCGGCCAGATCGGTGCGCACGCTCACGGCGCTGTTCGGCACATGCATGATGGCGCTGTCGACGTGCAGGCCATAGCCGCCATCGGTGGCGTAGCGGTTGAAACGGGGCGGATAGATTTTGCGCGGCAAGGCGGCCGAGACGAACAGCGGATGATTGGCCAGGGTGCGCAGGATGTGGTTGCCCAGCTTGATGGCCACCTCGGCGCTGTCGTCGACCTGCTCGTTGCGCTTGACGGTGCGCGCCAGGCTGCCGCCGCTGCTGGCGCCGTCTTCCCAGGCCGCCGCCTCCAGGTAAGTGCGGAACTGGCGCACTTCGTCGCGGCTCAACACGTTTTCTATGGTGATCAGCATGACGTTCCCCTAGTCGTTGCGCCACAGCGCCGCGCCGTCGATCCGCTCCAGCGTGGCGCAGCCGGCCAGCGCCATGCACATCTCCAGCTCCTCGCGCAGGCATTTGAGCATGTGCGCGACACCGAGCGCACCGGCGACCGCAAGCGCATACATTTGCAGGCGTCCCACCATCACGGCGTCGGCGCCCAGCGCGAGCGCCTTGAAGATATCCAGGCCGCTGCGGATGCCGCCGTCGAACAGCAAGGGAAAATCCGCGCCGACGGCGTCGCGCACCTTCGGCAGCGCATCGAGGCTGGCCGGCGCGCCTTCCAGGCCGCGCCCGCCGTGATTGGACACCACGATGCCGGCCACGCGCATGCCCTTGAGACGGCGCGCGTCATCCGGATGCAGCACGCCTTTTATCCAGACCGGCAAGGAGGTTTGCGCCAGCAGCCAGGCCAGATCGTCCCAGCCGGGGGCGCTGCGCATGATGCCCTGGAAGATGCGGCTGGCGCCCGGTTCCAGCGTGAGCGGTTCGGACAGGTCCGCCGGCAGATTGGCGGCCACGCAGCCGGCCGGCATGCGAAAGCCCGCGCGCAAGGCGCGGTTGCCGGGCGCCTGGATCACGGCATCCAAGGTGACGACGATGGCGCCGCAGCCGGCCGCCTCGGCGCGCCGCAGCAGCGCCAGGGTGGCGTCACGGCTGTCCTGGAAATACAGCTGGAACCAGTGGCGGCCTTCGGCGGCCCGGGCGATCTCCTCGACCGTGAACGACGACAGGGTGCTGCTGACGATGACGGCGTCGAGCGCGGCGGCGGCGCGCGCGCTGTCGATTTCGCCGCCCGCATGCGCCAGCGTCTGAAACGCCACCGGCGCCAGCAGGATCGGATGCGCCATCGCGCTGCCGGCCAGGGTCAGCCGGGTATGGCCTTTACCGACGTCGGCCAGGATGCGCGGCGCCACCGACCAGCGCGCGAACGCCGCCCGGTTGGCCGCCGCCGTGGCGCCGGCGCCGCTGCCGCCGGCGATGTATTCGAAGCTCGGCAAGGCCATGAAACGGGGCGCCAGCTGCTCGTAATCCTGCGCGCAGGCGAGATCCGCGGGGATGCTCGATAACGCGGCTTGCGGCGAACTGGAGGTGGTCATGGCGGCTTTGGCAGTGAGCTTACAAGGTAGAAAATACGAGGTAAAAAAGGTACGCCGTTATTGTACCGGCGTACCTCGGGTGCGGCGTGCGAACTAACCTTTGATTACATCTCGTAGTTCAGGGTCACGCGCACCGAGCGGGCGTCACCCTTGTACAGGAAGGAACCCGAGCGATAGACAGCGGTGTAGTAATCCTTGTTGAAGACGTTGAGCACATTGACGCGCACGTCGAACCTCTTGTTGAAGCGATAGGCGGCGAACAGGTCCGATACCTGGAACGACGGCACCGGCTGCGAACACGCGCCATTGGTGAAGCCGGCGCCGGTATCGGGCTGGCCGCCGCAACGGCTGCTTTCGTAGCGGTTGACGGCGCCGAACGAGAAGGCGTCGGTCAGCTGGTACTTGGCCTGCACCGAATACGATCGATCGGCGAAGTTCGACAGCGGATTGCCGATGTTGGTGGCGGTGGCTGAACCGAGCACTTTCGATTTCATGACGGCGGCGCCGGCCTGCATCGAGAATTTATCGGTGAAGTCGCCCGAGATGCCCATTTCAAAGCCGCGCACGCGGTTTTTTCCGGTGTTGAAGGTGCCGATGGTGTCGTAGTTGGCCCCTTCCATCACGTCCTTCTTGGTGGTCTGGAACAGCGCGGCGGTGGCCAGCAACTGGTTGTCGAGCAGATTCCACTTGGTGCCCAGCTCCAGGTTGGTCGAGGTCTCCGGCTTGGCGCCGGCGATCTGGTTCTGGTACAGCACCGTGCCGCCGTAACCGCTGTTGGTGCCGGAATCGGCTTCGCCGCCGTTGATGTCCTGCGCGGTGGCTGCGCTGGCATACACGATCAGGTCCTTGGCCGCCTTGTAGGTCAGGCCGAAGTGGCCGTTGACCAGGGTGTCCTTGTAGCCGTAGTCGCCGGTGACGGCGCCGGTGGCGGCGGTGTAGCGGATCAGATCGAGGTCGAAGCGGTCGGCGCGAATGCCGCCGAAGGCCGACCATTTGTCGGTCAGATCGACCGTGTCCATGGCGGTGAGGGCGACGGTTTTCACGCGCCAGTCCTGCACCTTATTGCCACGCACGGCGCTGCGGCCGGCCAGGTTGGCCAGGTCGGCCACCGGGGTGCCGTTGCCGGCGATGAAGCAATAGGCGTTGTTGGCGCCGATGACCGGCGTCGTGCCGGTGGCATTGCGGCAGTTGAACGGCGCGCTGTTGGTAACGGTGTAAGCGCCCGACAGCACCTTGTGATTGGTGTATTCGACGCCGAAGATGAATTCGTTCTTCATGCCGCCCAGCGTGGTATCGAGGCGCAGATTGCTCTGGTGCGCCAGGTAGTCGACTTCCTGCCAGCCGCTGTGGCCATTATCGATGGCACCGGTGGTATAGGCCGCCCCGGTGGCGCCGTTGTAGCGGGTGCCGCTCGAGGCGCCGGTGGTCAGATAACCGTTGTTCGAGGTGCCGTAGCGGGTCAGGCTATTGATACGCATGTTCGGCGCGATCTTCCAGTTGATGCGGGCGGTGACGGTGTCGATGTCGGATTTCAGGAAGTCGCTCGACTGGGCGTACACCGGCACGCTGTTGGCCGGAACGCGGTACGGCAGCGTGCCCACCAGGTAGGAACCGAGGTCGGGGAAATCGTCCTTGGTGCGCAGGCCATAGTAATCGAGGGTGATCGACAGGTCCTTGTTCACTTCGTACAGACCGGACACCGCCACGCCCTTGCGCTGGCGCGAGGCCGGCTTGCGGTCGGGGACGTCCTCGTCGCCGTACAGGGCGTTTACGCGCAGGGCGAAGTTGTCGCCAAAACCCTTGTTGAAATCGGTGGTGACGCGCTTCTGGCTGTCGGTGCCGACACCAACCGACACGCGGGTGAAGTCGTGGTCGAGCGTGGCTTGCTTGGTGATGGCGTTGATGGCGCCGCCGGCGGTGCCGCGGCCGGCAAAGCTCGAGTTCGGGCCTTTCGAGATTTCCAGCTGCTCCACCGCGAAGCTTTCGCGGGTGCTCATGCCGGGATCGCGCAAGCCGTCGACAAACACGTCGCTGCGCGCTTCCTGGCCGCG
>JAQGNM010000494.1 GCA_028291845.1 Massilia sp.
TTTCGCGCGGTCGCGCCTCACGCAGCAGGGGGACTGGCTCCCATCGGGTGCCTGTCCCATGCCTGCGTTCCACGACAATGAGCTTAAGTGACTGGCATTAGGCTTCGCCGAGGGCTTTTTACCTAACTAAACCAAACAAAAGTAGGGGTGTACTTTTGTTTGAGGTTTTACATGTTCGGATAGTTGGGACCGCCGCCACCTTCTGGCGTGACCCAGACAATATTTTGCGTGGGGTCCTTGATGTCGCAAGTTTTGCAATGCACACAATTCTGCGCATTGATCTGCAGGCGCTCCTTACCACTGTCGTCGGCCACATATTCGTACACCCCGGCCGGGCAATATCTCGCTTCGGGACCGGCGTAGGTGGCGAGATTGATGTTCACCGGCACGCTTGGATTTTTCAGGGTCAGGTGAATCGGCTGGTCTTCCGCGTGGTTCGTATTCGAAATGAACACCGAGGACAGGCGGTCGAAGGTCAGCTTGCCGTCCGGCTTCGGATAGACGATCGGCTTGAAGTTGGCGGCCGGCTTCAGACATTCGTGGTCGGCGTGGCTGTGGTGCAAGGTCCATGGGGCCTTGCCGCGGAAGACGATCTGGTCGACGCCAGTCATGATCGAGCCCAGCACCAGGCCCTTCGACAGCCATGGCTTGACGTTGCGGGCCACGTGCAACTCTTCCTTCAGCCAGGAACGCTCGAAGGCGGCAGGGAAGGCGGCCAGCTCGTCGTGCTGGCGGTTTTCGCCGAGCGCGCCGAATGCCGCTTCGGCGGCCAGCATGCCGGTCTTGATCGCCGCGTGGCTGCCCTTGATGCGGCTCATGTTCAAGAAGCCGGCATCGCAGCCGATCAGGGCGCCGCCCGGAAACACCAGCTTCGGCAAGGATTGCAGGCCGCCGGCGGTGATCGCCCGCGCGCCGTAGGAGATGCGCTTGGCGCCTTCGAAAAAGGGGCGGATCGCCGGGTGGGTTTTGTAGCGCTGGAATTCCTCGTACGGCGACAGATAGGGATTTTCGTAGGCCAGGCCCACCACGTAGCCGACCGCGACCTGGTTGTTTTCCAGGTGATACAGGAAGGAGCCGCCGTAGGTGTCGTTGGCCAGCGGCCAGCCAGTGGTGTGGATCACCAGACCCGGCTTGTGTTTCGAAGGATCGATTTCCCACAATTCCTTGATGCCGATGCCATACGACTGCGGGTCCTTGCCGGCGTTCAAATCGTACTTGACCATCAACTGCTTGCCCAGGTGGCCGCGCGAGCCTTCGGCGAACAGCGTGTATTTGGCGTGCAGTTCCATTCCCAGCTGAAAATCCGGGCCTGGCTGGCCATCGCGCTTGACACCCATGTTGCCGGTGGCGACACCCTTGACGGAGCCGTCTTCGTTGTACAGGATTTCGGCGGCAGGAAAGCCGGGGAACACTTCCACGCCCAGCGCTTCGGCCTGCTGGCCGAGCCAGCGGGTGACATTCGCCAGCGAAATGACGTAGTTGCCGTGATTTTCAAAGCAGGCCGGCACCATGAAATTGGGGGTCTGGTAGGCCTTGGTTTCGGTCAGGAACAAAATGCGGTCTTCGGTGACGGCCGTGTTGAGCGGCGCGCCCAGCTCTTTCCAGTTCGGGAACAGCTCGGTCAAGGCGCGCGGGTCCATCACCGCGCCCGACAGAATATGGGCGCCGACTTCGCCGCCTTTTTCCAGCACGACAACCGATACTTCCTTGCCCTGTTCGGCCGCCAGCTGCTTCAGGCGGATCGCGGCGGACAAACCCGCAGGGCCGCCGCCGACGACGACGACGTCGTACTCCATCGCTTCGCGCGGGCCGTACTGTTCGAGAATATTGGTGGTCTCTGTCATGATGTTTTTTATAAAAGGCTCGAGGATTTTTACAGCGTAAAAAATTTAAGCACGAGTGTGCGGCTTTTTGGCGCCGATTGCAACGGCGCCCGCCATTTTACGGGCATTATTAGGGGCAGCGGTGTAATTGTGTAATGATTATGCTTTGTAAGGACCAGCACAGGAGCGAACGTGGGCATTGAAGTCAATTTCGAAGGAAAAATCGCGCTGATCACGGGAGCCTCCAGCGGCCTCGGCGCGCGTTTCGCCAAGGCCCTCGCCGGCGCCGGCGCCCAGGTGGTGCTGGCTTCGCGCCGCACCGACCGTCTGAAGGAATTGCGCGCGGAAATCGAAGCCGACGGCGGCGCCGCCCACGTCGTCGCCCTCGACGTCACCGACATGGCCAGCATCAAGAGCGCGATCGCCCACGCCGAAACGGAAGCGGGCCCGATCGACATCCTGGTCAACAACTCCGGCGTGTCGACCACCCAGCGCCTGGTCGACGTCACCGAAGACGATTACAGCTACGTGATGGACACCAACCTGCGCGGCGCCTTCTTTGTCGCCCAGCAAACCGCCAAGCGCATGATCGCGCGCGCCAAGGGCGACCCCAAGAAACAGCACCGCATCATCAACATCGCCTCCGTCGCCGGCCTGCGCGTGTTGCCGCAGATCGGCGTGTATTGCATGAGCAAGGCCGGCGTGGTGCAGATGACCAAGGCGATGGCGGTCGAATGGGGCAAGTACAACATCAACGTCAACGCCATTTGCCCGGGCTATATCTCGACCGAGATCAACGAGGATTATTTCGAGACGGAGCAGGGCAAAAAATTGATCGGCATGCTGCCAAGGAAGCGAGCGGGCAAGCCGGAGGATCTGGATGGCTTGTTGTTACTGCTGGCGGCGGAGGAATCGCATTTTATCAATGGGGCGATCATTACGGCCGATGATGGGATGACGGCGCAGTGAGGAGGGGGACTGGCGCCGCAGGTGCCTGTCCCATCGTCGATCCGCGGCAAACTGCCTGGTTTAGTTTGCTGGCGACTTTGCGAATGGGACAGGCACCTTGCGGTGCCAGTCCCCCTGCTGCCCACTTACCGTGACACGCCAACCAGCTTGTGCACCAACTCCGACGACGTCGATGCCGCAAACTTGCGCATCAATTTTGCCCGGTGCATCTCGACCGTGCGCGGACTCAGGTCGGTTTCCCGGGCGATCACTTTACTGGTCTTGCCCTCCACCAGCAGCGCGGCGATTTCGCGCTCGCGCGGAGTCAGTTCCGCCGTCACCGGGCGTTTTTCGCTGAGATCCTCGAAGGTCCATACGCCGGCGCCCAGCGGTTGCCGGGGGTCGAGCGCGCGCCCGCTGACGTGGCACCAGAACAATTCGCCGTCGGCGCGCCGCATGATGCGCTCGTCCGAATAGCGGCCCCTCGCATTCATGATAGGTACGATGCGGTCGCCTGTGCGCAAGAATTCATCCATGGTCGGATACAAGGTCAGAAACGACTGGCCGGCCAGCATCGCCAGCGGATAGCCGAACATCGACGCCAAGGCTTCGTTGGCCGACTGGATCACGCGGTCGACCGAGATGCACATGCCGACCGGCGCGAACTGAAATATGGTCTCGTAATCGAGCGCGTAGGATGCTTTGAGCGGATGCAAACGAAGGGAACCCTGTTGGTTGGATTGGCCGGTAGTTCTACGGTATTGTGCTTTCGGCTGCTGTATTTTATGCTGAGACTCTACTCTGGTGGTCATAAAGCGGCTTGACGACACAAGTACTTCAAGCGCACTCGATAATATTTAGGGGACTGTATGAACAAAGTGTATCCTGACGCCGCAGCGGCGCTGTCCGGCATCGTCAAAGATGGTCAGACCATCGCCGTCGGCGGCTTCGGCCTGTGCGGCATTCCTGAGGCGCTGATTGTCGCCTTGCGCGATTCCGGCGTGAGCGGCCTGACCGCCATCTCCAACAATGCCGGCATCGACGACGCCGGTCTGGGCCTGTTGCTGCAAACGCGGCAAATCAAGAAAATGATTTCGTCCTACGTCGGCGAAAACAAGGAGTTCGCCCGTCAATACCTGGCCGGCGAACTGGAAATCGAATTTACCCCGCAAGGCACCCTGGCTGAAAAACTGCGCGCCGGCGGCGCCGGCATCCCGGCTTTTTATACCAAAACCGGGGTCGGCACGGTGGTTGCCGAGGGCAAGAACGTGCGCCAGTACGGCGGCGAAGATTACATCCTCGAAGAGAGCCTGGTGTCGGACGTGTCGCTGGTGAAAGCGTGGAAAGCCGACCGTTCGGGCAACCTGGTGTTCCGCAAGACGGCCCGCAACTTCAATCCGAACGTGGCGATGGCTGGCAAGATCACCGTCGTCGAAGTGGAAGAGTTGCTGGAAATCGGCGAGATCGATCCCGACCACGTGCACCTGGCAGGCATTTTTGTCCAGCGCATCGTCGTCAATGCCACCCCGGAAAAGCGTATCGAACAGCGCACCGTGCGCCCAAACTAATACTCATATAAATATCCGGAGACTGACATGGCATGGACTCGTGACGAAATGGCTGCGCGCGCAGCGAAAGAATTGCAAGATGGTTTTTATGTAAATCTGGGCATCGGCTTGCCGACCCTGGTGGCCAACTATGTGCCGAACGATATCGAGGTCTATCTGCAATCGGAGAACGGCCTGCTGGGTATCGGCCCGTTCCCGACCGAAGACGAAGTCGACGCCGACGTCATCAACGCCGGCAAGCAGACCGTGACGGAGTTGCCCGGCGCGGCGTATTTCAGTTCGGCCGAGTCCTTCGGCATGATCCGCGGCGGCAAGATCAACCTGGCCATCCTCGGCGCCATGCAAGTGTCGCAGTATGGCGACCTAGCCAACTGGATGATCCCAGGCAAAATGGTCAAGGGCATGGGCGGCGCGATGGACCTGGTTGCCGGCGTCAAGCGGGTAGTCGTGGTGATGGAGCACGTCGCCACCGCCAAGGACGGCAGCACCTCGCCGAAGATTCTAAAACAGTGCAATCTGCCGATGACGGGCGTCAAGTGCGTCGATCTGATCATCACCGACATGGGTGTGATCGAGGTATCCGACAAGGGCTTGAAATTGGTCGAACTCGCTCCTGGTGTGACCAAGGAGCAAGTGGTTGCTGCGACCGAAGCGGAAATCGACGTCAGCGCTGTCTAAACAGGGCGCGACGACGAACAATGGCCGGGCGTTTGCCCGGCCATTGTTATTTCAGAGTCCAGACATACTGCACCGGCACCCAATCTTGCACGGGCACGCCGTTCTCGCTGGCCGGTTTGAACATGCATTTGGCAATGGCAATGCGGGCTGTCTCGTCGAGCGACGTCGAGCCGCTGGTCCGGTCTACCCGCGAATCGATGACCTTGCCATCCGTATCGACCAGAAAAAGCATCTTGACTGTACCGGTGACGCCGTCGCGCAGTTCCTGCTTCGGGTACATCGGTTTGACGCAACTGCCGAACCGGGCCAGCGCCTTTTCCCTCACCGGCTGCGGCGCAGTGCTGGTAGAAGTCGGCGGCAGTTGCGCGCAGCCCGATGCGAGGGCGATCGACAGGCCCAGTACTGGCAGCGCTGCCTTCCAACGCGATTGTTGTTGCGCGGGGCGTACTAATCGTTTGATACGAGACATCAAATCTCCTCCATTGGCGGCCAGCGCCAGTTCAGGGTGGGAAAACTGGATTTTTTCCAGTTCGGACAGGGCCAGCGCCAGGCGGCGCTTGCCCACGTGGGCGGCCGCCAGATCGTCGGCGATGTGCTCGCGCTCGATGCGGATGCGGTGCGACAGCCACCACACGGCTGGGTGGTAAAACAGCAGCATTTCAGCGACGTTCTGCAGCAGGTTGACCAGGTAGTCGTAGCGCTTGACGTGGCCCAGCTCGTGGGCGATCAAGGCTTCCAGCAACTCCGCCGGCATGCCGGTGAGCAAGGCGGACGGCAGCAGTAGCAGCGGACGCCACCAGCCGGCGGTGATCGGGCTGGCGATGCTGTCGACAATGCGCACCTGCACGGTGCGGGTGATGCCGAATTGCCGCGCCATGCCGGCTATGCTTGCCTGCAATGCGGCGCCGGCGCGCTTGCCGTCGGCCGCGCGGCCGATCCACCACAGTCCCGCCACCAGGCGTAGCGACAAGGCCGCCGCGCAGCATGCCCAGCCGAAAACGATGGTCTGCAAATGGCCGCGCAGCCATTCGAGCGGCCCTGCGCCGCCGGGCAATCCGGGCGCCGCACGCGACAACAGGACGGCGCCATCTCCCTGCGCAGCCGCCGGCGCCGCCAGCCGCACCACCAAATCCGCCACCGGCCACGCCATGCAGGCGAGCAGGGCGGCGCAGGCCAGGGCATAGCGCGCCTGCGGCCGGCTGTTGCGCAGCGCCACCAGCCCGAGCCCGGCCACGCAGGCGACCAGCGCGCCTTGCCAGACAAAATGCAGCAAGGTCCAGCCGAGCTGGCCGATCAGGGCGCTCATTGCTCGTCCTCTTTCAGCAGCTTCTCGATTTCCTCGCGTTCCTTTTTGGAGATGCCGCTGCGCAGGGCCGCCAGCACCAGCGCCTTGGCCGAGCCGGCGAAGGCTTTTTGCATCAGATCCTTGAGCAGATTGGCCTGCAGCGAGTCCTGCGCCTGGGCCGGCGCATACACGTGCGAGCGCTGGCTTTCGTCGCGGATCAATAAACCCTTGCCATGCATGATCTGCATCAGGCGCAGCACGGTGGCGTAGGTGACGTCGGGCCGCCCAGACTGCATCGCTTCATGGACTTGCCTGGCGGTGGCGGCGCCCAGCGGCCACAAGGTTTGCAGCAGGTCGAGTTCGGCGGCGGTGGGCTTGGGGATGGCGGCTGTCATACAATTTCTCCACGGTTTCGGCTAGGGTAAGTTATGTAGACAGCGATGTCTACATATTTATTTCAGCTACCCCAGCTTGTGGTTCGCTACCGTAGGAAATAATATAGACACCCTTGTCTAACAGGAGATGTCATGCGAAAACGTCTTGCCCTCGCTGCTGTTCTGCTCGTCCTGGCCTGCCAGGCTGGCGCCGCCGAGTTCCCCGATTACC
>JAQGNM010000507.1 GCA_028291845.1 Massilia sp.
ACGCTGCGCTTGGCCAGCACGCCGCCTGGATTGTTGAGCTCGTCGACAGCGCCGGTCTCGACCGGACGGACGTCACGGGTGGTGTCGGCACGCGGGGCCACCGGGCCGGCCGTGTTGCGCTCGACGACAGGCGTCTCGTTCAGCTTGACCGGCGAGCTGCAAGCGGAGAGCAGGGCGGCGCTCGAGATGATGAAAGCTAAACTTTTATGATTGCGCATGGTTCTTCTCCTGTTCGTGGTTAAAAAAGACTTTCAACTTATTTCATGAACGGGCCCCAATTGGGCTCGCGAATGTTTCCTGCCTGGGTGGTCAAACGCTGCTTGACCCGGCCGTCGACCGACACCACCGCCAGGCCAGGGCGGCCGCCCTTGGTGGCGTACATAATGTACTTGCCGTTCGGCGAAAAGCTCGGCTCGCCCGCGCCTTCGGCCAGGCGCATTTCCTGGCCGCTGTTCAGATCCATCGCGTACAGCGAAAAGCCGCCGTCGCGCTGGGAAATCCAGGCCATGGTTTTCCCGTCGGACGACAGGCGCGGGCTGATGTTGTAACTGCCGTTGAAGGTCACGCGCGAAGCGGCGCCGCCGTCGGCGCTCATCTTGTAAATCTGTGGCCCGCCGCTGCGGTCGCTGGTGAAATAAATGCTGCGTCCATCGGCCGAGAACTGCGGCTCGGTGTCGATGCCGTTACTGTTGGACAGGCGGCGCAGGCCGCTGCCGTCGGCGTTGACGCTGTACACCTGCGAGTGGCCGTCTTTCGACAAGGTCACCGCCAGCTTGCTGCCGTCAGGCGACCACGACGGCGCCGAATTGCTGCCCTTTTCGTTCGACACCACCTTGCGCCCGCCCGTCACCAGGTCTTGCACGTAAATGACGGGTTTGCGCATTTCAAACGAGACATAGGCGACCTTGGTGCCGTCCGGTGACCAGGATGGAGAGATGATCGGCTCCTTGCCGTAGGCCGCCACCTGCATGCCTTCGCCGTCGGCGTCGGCCACTTCCAGGCGATAGTTGTTGTTGCCGGCCTTGGTGACGTAGGCGATGCGGGTGGCGAAGGCGCCGCGCGTGCCGGTCAGTTTTTCGTAGACGTCGTCGGCGATTTTATGCGCGGCCAGGCGGGCCGATTTCGGCGCGACGGCGTTCGACATGGTCGACAGCTCGCTCGACTTGATGGTATCGAGCAATTTATAGCGCACGTCGATGCGGCCATCCGCGCCGCGCCGCACGCTGCCCACCACCAGCGCATCGGCACCGCGGCCTTTCCACTGGGCATAATCGATCGGCGAACTGTCCGACAGCACGGTGCCGGCGTCGATCACTTTGAACACGCCGCTGCGCTCGAGGTCGGCGCGAATGATGGCTGACAGCTGGGCGGGGGACTCGCCTTCATCGGCGAAGGTGGCGACGGCGACGGGAATCTGATTGCTCGACACGCCGGCGATTTCCACGCGCACTTGGGCGGACGCTGGCAAGGCAGCCAGTACGCCGGCGCTAAACATCAATGCAATAATGGTTTTATTCATGGGTCCGTTCTTTGAATTATCCTGCAAACGAAGTTGACGATGAAGCTTCAATTGATGTCTTTCATCTTGAAAGCGATCGTTACCGTACGTACCACGGTACCATCTTTTTTCTTGGGTAGTGGTGACGCTTTGATAATGCCTTTCTCCACGGCATCGTCGAATGTGCCGACGCCGCTGCTCTTGACCAGCTTGACGTTCATGATCTCGCCGCTCGGCAGTTGTTCGATACGGAACTCCGCCGCCGGATTGCCGGCCACGTCGGTGCTGCCGCTGTACGAAGTGGCGCTTTTCACCTTGGCGCTGATCGCCGCGATGTAGCCGGGGTCCGATTTCGGCGCCGTCGATTTGGCCGCTTCCCCGGTGCCGCCGACGCCGGCCAGCATGCGCTTCATTTCGGCGTCGCGCAGCTTGTCGAGCTTGGCTTGCTCGGCCGCTTCGGCCTTCGCCTTGGCCAGCTTTTCGCCTTTTTGCTTCTCGGCCAGCCGTTTCTCTTCGAGTTTTTTCTCTTCGAGTTTTTTCTCTTCGAGTTTTTTCTCTTCCAACTTCTTCTCGGCCAGCGCCTTGGCCCTAGCCTCTTCTTTCGCCTCCGCCTTGGCCTGCTCTTTCTTCTCGGCCAATTCCTTTTCTTTTTTCTCGGCCAGCAGCTGCGCCTTCTTCTGCGCCTTCAACTCTTTTTCTTCGCGTTCCTGCTCCAGCCGCTTTTCCTCGGCGCGCTGCTCGGCCAGCAATTTCTTTTGCTCGGCGCGTTTCTTTTCACGCTCAAGGGCAATGTCCGGCGCCTTTGGCTGCGGCGGCTCTTCGACCACGGGACGTGGCGGCGGCGGTGGCGGTGGCGGCGTTTCCACCACTTTCGGCGCCGGCTCGGGCGGCGGCGCTTCCACTTCCTGCGGTGGTGGCGGCGGCGGCGCGGCGGCCTGGGTTTTCATGTCCCACACCTCGGCTTCGACCGCCACCGGTTCGTTGTTTTGCCAGTTGACGCCGATGAACAAAAACGCCAGCAGGCCAATGTGCACCGCCACCGCCAGCGCGATCGCCGGCCAGCGCCGCGGTTCGGGCGGAACGCGGTAGGGGCGGTCGGGGGTACGGGCGGGGGCATTCATGGTTTAATTCGTGGCCAGTCCGACTCGGCTGATGCCCATCTTTTTCGATTCGGAAATCAGCTGGATCACCTCGTCATACTTGCTGTCGCGGTCGCCCGCGATCAGCACCGGAAACTCCGGGTGTTCCGCGTGCAGGGTGCGCAGGGCTTTCAGCAAGGCGGGGCGGTTCGGCAGGTTTTCGGCCGCCGTACTGTTCTTGCCGGCAATATTAATCGACAGGGTGGCGTCGGGCTTTAATTGCACCTGGATGTAATCGTCCGGCGGCAGCGCCGATTTCTCGGCATTCGGCAGGTTGATCACGTTCGGGGTATTCGATTGCGGCACCGCCATGAAAATAATCAATAGCACCAGCATGACGTCGATGTACGGCACCACGTTGATCTCGGACTTGAACTTGCGGCCGCGGCCGCCTCGCATGCTGCTGTTGAATGATGCCATCGGTCGGCTCCCTTAGCGCGCCTGGCGCTGCAGGATGTTCGAAAATTCTTCTACAAAACTCTCGAAACGGATGGCCAGGCGGTCGATGTCGTGCGTGAAGCGATTGTAGGCAACCACCGCGGGAATGGCGGCGAACAGGCCGATCGCGGTGGCGATCAGCGCTTCGGCGATACCAGGGGCGACGATAGCCAGGGTGGCCTGCTGCACGCTGGCCAGGCCGCGGAACGCGTTCATGATGCCCCACACGGTGCCGAGCAAGCCGATATACGGCGACACCGAGCCGACCGATGCCAGAAAATTCAGGTGGATGTCGAGGGCGTCCAGTTCGCGCTGGAAGGCGGCGCGCATGGCGCGGCGCGAGCTGTCGAGCACGGCGCCCATGTCGAGCGTCTCGCGAGAAGCTTGCTTGCCCTTGATGAA
>JAQGNM010000510.1 GCA_028291845.1 Massilia sp.
CTTCGCGCAAAAACTCTTGCGGCGACACCTCGGCATGCACGATGCCGCGACCGGCGGTCATCCACTGGACGCCGCCGGCGCGGATGATGCTCTCGTGGCCCGCGCTGTCCTGATGGGCCAGCATCCCGTCGAGGATGAAGGTGACGGTCTCGAAGCCCCGGTGCGGATGGGGGCCGAACGGCAAGCCGTGATTATTTGCGGGATACGTCTGTGGACCGTGGTGATTCAAAAAAAGAAAAGGATCGATTTGCGCCAGCTGATCGTTGGGCAAGGGACGCTGGGTAAGCAGGTCGCCGATATCGTCGCGCACTGCCTGGTGCAGCTTTTTGATGGTTTTGTCGCTCATGCCGTCGTGCTCCGTACAAATATGTAATGAGCAAGACACTACCTGAAAGCGCACGAACGTGGCGCAAAGTGATTCGGCGCGCGGCACCCGGCCGTGCGGGCGGCCCAGGCGCTGCCGCCACCACGATTGGGCGCTGCCGCCGCCATGGTTTGGCGCCGCGCCGCAGCCGCGTCGCCGCGGCGCAACCGAACCATGCCACGAACCGCATGCCCTGACCCTTGTCCGGCCAGCGCCTGCCGCCAACACCATGCCGCCAGCGCCGCGTTTCCGCCGGTATTGCGCGGGAAAGCGCGGCAACGGTTGCCGCTTACTGCTTGATGACGCCGGACGTCATGTTGACGCGGTCGCCCGAGCGGAAGGTCGGCAGGCTGTCCTGGATGATCACGTTCGTGGTGCCGTCGTCCATGCGCAGGGTCACGCGGTACATGCGGTCCTCGCCAGCGCCGGCGCCGGTAGTGCCGCTGGTGCTGGAACCGGTGCTGCCAGTGCCGCCGCTACCGTCGGCGGCCCCGGAACGGGGGACCACCTCGATCAGGGCGACGGTGGCATTGGGCATGGTTGCGGCGCTGTCGGCACTGCTGCTGCCGCTGGGACTTTGCTGCTGCACGCCGGCGCCGACCATGGCGCCGCTGGCAGTGCTGCCCGTGGTGCCGGATGCGCCCATGCTGCTGGCGCCGGAGGGGTCGGCGCCGGCGGTGCTGGCGCCGCCGGTGGCGGTACCGGCGCCTGTGCCGCTACCGCTGCCGGTGCCGCCATACGAGCTGCTGCCCATGCTGCCGCCGCTGCTGCTGCTGCCGCTCAAGCTGCTGCCGCTGCCGCTGTCGGCGGCGCTGCCTGTACTGCCCGGGCTGGTGCCGGCGGTGCTGGAAGCGGTGCCGCCGGTGCCGGCGCTGGACGCGGTGCCGTCGCTGGCGCCGCTGCGGAAGCTGCTACAACCTGCCAGCGCAACTGCCAGCAAGCCCGCCAGTACGACGCTCTGTTGTTTTCGACTCATGATCAACTCCTTCGGTTGGTATCGTTACAGTGGGTGTACGTGACGATCCGGCTTGCCACTTTGTTGAGAGCAGCGAAACGCGGCGGCGTTCAAGTGTGTACAGGGTGCTTTGACCCACATCAAAAAGTCGTTACCCTGCAATGGCGTTGCAGCGTCTAGCAACACCACTTGCGAAGCAACGTGACGGTTTTATGAGGCCTGATGCGTGATGGTGCGACGAAGCCACTCATGTAAGAGTGGTGGCGGCAGGATAGGTTCGGCCGGCTCCAGCGCTGTATGCGGCAGATCAAATGCAGGCAGGCAAAGTTAGCTTGCCGTGCGGCGGGTCAGGGCATGCCGGCGCGGGTGGGTGCCGTGCGCGGCCACAGTGCAAACATCACGGCGGCGGCGAGGACGGCGGCGGTGCAGTCGACCAGCCAGTCGCCGACGGCGGCACCACGGTAAGGGAAAAAACTCTGGACGCATTCATCGAGGGCGCCCATGACGGCGATCGCCAGCACGCTGGCCAGCGCACGGCGCATGGCGCTGCTGCCGATGCCGCAAAAAATCAGTACGGTCAAGCCGGCATACGCCACCGAATGCAGCACCAGGCCGCTGGCGACGCGGCCGATGTCGGCGCGCGCGCCGGGGATCGAGCCGAGCACCAGGATCGCCAGCCAGGCGATCAGCGCGAGACGAAGGCGAATGCGGTTGAGGGACGGGTCGACGAACAGCAGGCGCAGGAAGGCAGACATGAAGAGCACGCTGGCAAAGCGGCAAGGATATCACGGGCGCCTGGCGCCACCCGCGCCACCATGAAGGCAGGCAAGGCGGGGCGGGTCAAATTGTCAGCGCGGGGGCGCCGCCGGCGTAGTGAGCGTCATAGCAGCTGCCGCAATCGAGGCACAGCAGATGTGCGGTACGCACGTTGGCCTGGCGCAAGATCAGGTGCAGGCAGGATTTTTGGCATTTCGGGCAGGGTTCGCGGACGGTGCCGAAGCTTTGCAATTCGACCGGCGCATTGCGCTCCGACGGATTATCGATGACGGCATGCGGATTGAGTTCGGTCAGCAGCAGCGGTTCGCATTCGGGGCCTCGGCGGCGGCCATACAGCGGGTGAGTCGGATTGCCGGACGGGATCGAAAAAGGTGGTTGACTCATGCGAACGTCTCCATTGGTTCGTTGGCGAGCAGGGCGGGACAAATCTCGCGGGGGAACTTCAATATAGTGGATTGGCAGCGGCCTGCAAGCTATTCGCAATGACGGTAGCGACTATTCGCCGCGCGGCAAAAAAATGCCTCCATCGGGGAGGCAAACCCATTCGGGCAAGAGGAAGCAATTCGTGTGGCACGCCACCGCGGCAGCGCGCCTGACTGCAATCACGCATATCGGTTACGTGTAAGGCAGATGAACAAAGTATAGGGACGCAATATGACCCCAACATGACATCGCGCAATGGAATTTGATTCCGCAAATAAACTATTCGAATCGGCGAGGGCGCCAATGAAGCGGGTAAAAAAAAGCCCGCTATCGAAGCGGGCTGAAGACTATTTTCTTGGAGGAGAATAGTGGAGACGTGATCAGTATGCCAAGCTGTCGGATATGCGTCCAATTGACAATGCGGATATCAGACATATCCGTTGCGGATATCTTAGACGGCCGAGATCGCCACTTCGATATTGCCACGGGTGGCGTTCGAATACGGGCACACTTCATGCGCCTTGGCGATGACGGCCGCAGCCGCTTCCGGCGCCATCCCTGGCGTACTCACTTGCAGACGCACCCCGAGTCCGAAGCCGCCGCTGCCGTTCGGCCCGATATCGACCTGCGCGCTGACGGCGGCATCCTGCGGCAACGGCGTCTTGAGCGAGCCAGCGACAAATTTCATCGCCGACAAAAAGCACGCCGCATAGCCAGCCGCGAACAGTTGTTCCGGATTAGTCCCGGCACCACCCGCGCCACCGAGTTGCTTCGGCGTCGCCAGCCCAACATCGAGCGCACTGTCGCTGGAAGTAGCACGGCCATCACGGCCCCCGGTAGCACGCGATTCCGCGGTGTAAAGAACTTGCATGAGTAACTCCAATTAAAGGTAAGACGCCAACACAGCGCCGATGAAAAGAAGAATAGCGCACGATTAAATAGCGCACAATCAAATTAACTCTATCAACCCGATAGCCCAAGCCCCCGAGGCGACAGAAGCTCCGAATCGGGTTTTGCGTAACCTGAAAAAACCTCGGGTTCCCCGATAATGCCAGTCACTTAAGCACGAACGCAAGCATGGGACAGGCACCTTCGGAGCCAGTCCCCCCTACGTTTCGCGCGGTCGCGGCTCACGCAGCAGGGGGACTGGCTCCCATCGGGTGCCTGTCCCATGCCTCCGTTCCACGACAATGAGCTTAAGTGACTGGCATTAGGGTTCCCCGAGGGCTTTTTATCTGACTGTCCGTGGCTGGTAAGCCGGTTTCAACCTTGCCTTACTGACCAGTCCCAAACAAAAGTAGGTTTTCACTTTTGTTTGAGTGTATCGCGCACCTCCGCCAACCCCTCCCGCAGCCCGATCAAGGCCGGCACATCCTTGCCGGTAGCGCACAACATCTGCCGCGGCACCTGCGCGGCGCGCTCGCGCAGGGCGCGTCCGGCCGGGCTGAGCGAAATGCGCACCTGGCGCTCGTCGTGCGGATCGCGGGTGCGCTGCAGCAGGCCGTTGCCCTCGAGCCGCTTGAGCAGGGGCGTCAGGGTGCCGGAGTCCAGAAACAGGCGGGCGCCGATGTCCTTGACCAGCACCGCGTCCTGTTCCCACAGCACCAGCATCACCAGGTATTGCGGGTAGGTCAGGCCCAACTGGTCGAGCAGCGGCTTATAGGTCTTGGTGACCGCGTGCAATGCCGAATACAGGGCGAAGCAGAACTGGTTGTCGAGCGCCAGCAAGTCGGGACTGCCGGGGGCGGCCTTCGGCTTGCCGCTCACGGGTCCACCTTGACGGTGTAATTGAGCGCCAGCCGGCCGCCATCGGCGTAGATGGTCTGGCCGGTCAGGTAGGACGCGTCGTCGCTGGCCAGGAAGGATGCCAGGGCGGCGACTTCTTCGGGTTCGCCGCAGCGGCCCAGCGGCGTTCTCGACAGGATGGTGTGGCGCGCTTCGTCGCTGCCGAGCACGGCTTTTTTGGCCAGCTCGGTGAGGATGGTGCCGGGACCGATGCCGTTGACGCGGATACCGTGCGGCGCCAGGCTGAGCGCCATTACCTTGGTCAGTTGATTGACGCCGCCCTTCGACACCACGTAGGGCACCTGGTTCGGGATCGCCAGTTGCGCATTGACGCTGGACATATTGATGATGGCGCCATGGCCCTGCTTGACCATCTCGCGGGCGGCGGCCTGGCCGCACAGGAACATCGACTTGAGGTTGATGCGCAGCACGCGGTCGAAATCGTCCTCGGCCAGGTCGAGAAAATCGGCGGCGTGGGTGACGCCGGCGTTGTTGATCAGGATGTCGATGCGGCCGAACTGGCGCAGGGTGGACGCGATCATGGCGTCGACATCGGCTTTCTGGCTGACGTCGGCGGCAAAGAAACAGGCGCCGTCTCCCAGCGCGGCGGCGGCGGCGGCGCCGTCCGGACGGATGTCGACCAGCATGACGCGGGCGCCGTCGGCGAGCAGGCGGCGGGCGCAGGCCAGGCCGATACCCTGGGTGGCGCCGGTGACGATGGCAACTTTATCGGCTAATTTCATCGATTGCTTTCACTTGATACGAACTATATAGAGTCCATGGGCCGGATTGTACAAAACCACGCAGCGCAGCTCCGCTGGAGCGAGCGCGCGGCGTGTCAGATCATCAGCGGACTGTCGGGCAGTTCGTTATCGCGTGCGCCGTCGGCGGGGAACTGCTGCCGCAGCAGTGCGTTGACGCGCTCGACCGCCTCCAGGGTGCTGGCGCGGAATTCGCCGCGGGCAAAACCTGCCGTCATGGTGGCGCAGATGGCTTGCCAGATGGCGGCATCGATTTTACGTCCGATGGCGCGGTCGGCGACGATATCCACCGCGCGTTCGGCCAGATTGATGTAAATCAGCACGCCGCAATTGTCTTCGGTATCCCACACGCCATGTTCGGCGAACAGGGCGAGCGCCCGCTGGCGGTTGCCGATGCCGGCCCACACCATGTCGAGCGGCATCGCTGCCTCGACGATCAGGCGCAGTTCGCCCCGGTGGGTTTGCTCGCCGGCGGCGATGGCGCCGGCGATCTCGGCCAGCGCTTCCTGCGGGAACAGGCGGCGCCCGCTGCCGGCGCCGCTGCGCAGGTGGCGCAGCACGCGCGTGATACGGCCTGGAGAGGAAGAAGATGTCGTGTTCATTACCAATTCCCCGAGGCGCCGCCGCCGTCGAAACTGCCGCCGCCGCCGCCGCCGAAGCCGCCGCCACCACCGCCACCGAAACCGCCGCCACCGCCACCGCGTCCCAGGCTACCCAAGGCGGTACCGAGAATAAAGCCGGTGGCGTTGCCGCCCCAGCCGCCACGCGCCAGGCGCCCGCCGCGCGGGCGGAAGATGCTGACGAGGATGAAAATGCCGATCAGGATCGGCAGCCAGCCGATGCCGCCTGACGAGGATTGATCCTGGCTGGACGGCGCCGGCTGCGGCGCCGCCGGGAACTGTTCCTGGTTGAGCAGGGTGGCGATGGCGCCGACCCCGGCCACCAGGCCCTCATAAAACTGGTTTTTCTGGAAGTAGGGCGCGATCACATCCTGCAGCACCTGCTTTGACTTGGCGTCCGTCAACACTCCTTGCACGCCCCGCCCGGATTCGATGCGCAGGCGCCGCAGCGCGGCCGGATTGTCCCTGGCCACCAGCAGCAGCACGCCATCGTCGACCCCCTTGCGGCCCAGTTTCCAGGCGTCGGCCACGCGGATGCTGTACTGCTCGATCTGCTCCGGTTCGGTGGTCTTGACGATGAGCACGGCAATCTGGCTGCCGGTCTTGGCCTGGTAGTCGTCGAGCACCGCTTCGAGCTTCTGGCGCTGCGCCGCATCGAGCATGCCGGCCTGGTCGGTGACGAGCGAAGTCAGCTTCGGTACCGGTTGCTGCGCCGCCGCCGGCAGCGCAGCAGCGATCGCAGACAGAATGATGAGCAGCAGCGCCGCGGCCAGCCGCCGCAGCGGCGCGAGTCGGCAGTGATTCATTGCATGCAAGCGCGGTTGTCTCATCGGATCACTTGCCGAAATTGACGGAAGGCGCGGTGGAAATCGCTTTCTCGTTTTCCACCGTGAAGGCCGGTTTTGCTTTGTAGCCGAAGATCATGGCGGTCAGGTTGTTGGGGAAGCTGCGCACCGAGACGTTGTAGTCCTGCACCGAAGCGATGTAACGCTGGCGCGCCACGGTGATGCGGTTTTCGGTGCCTTCGAGTTGCGATTGCAGATCGCGGAAGCCGGCGTCGGCTTTCAGGTTCGGATAGTTTTCCGTCACCACCATCAGGCGCGACAGGGCTTGCGTCAATTGTCCTTGCGCTTGCTGGAACTTTTCAAACGCTGCCGGGTCATTCAACACTTCCGGCGTCACCTGCATGCTGGTGGCCGTGGCGCGCGCCCGGGTGACCGCTTCCAGGGTGTCCTTCTCGTGCGAGGCATACCCCTTGACGGTGTTGACCAGGTTGGGGATCAGGTCGGCGCGGCGCTGGTACTGGTTGACCACTTCGCTCCAGGCTGCCTTGGTCGCTTCGTCTTTCGACTGGAATTGGTTGTAGCCGCAGCCGGACAGGATGGCCGATACCAGCGAAAGAGTCAGCAGAAGGCGCGTCCAGCGCGCAAGTCCATGAGAAATCATTGTAGTTGTCCTGGCAAGTTGTCGAATGGATAAAAATATACCTGAAATGGGCAGGCGCTGTCGTTACATTGGCGCGCCCGGCCCGGGAGTCGCGGCCAGCCCTGGCCGGATGATAGGACACGCACGGTACAATGTGGGGTTTGTAATTATTCAGAAAGGTCGGGCGTGAATTTCATCGACAAGTTGTCCGCGGCGTGGACTACCAGCAATTCCTTGTTGTGCGTCGGTCTCGACCCCGACCCGGCCCGGTTTCCAGGCGCGATGCGAGGGCGGCCCGAGCGCATCGTTGATTTCTGCAAGGCCATCATCGACGCCACCGCCGACCTGGCCTGCGCCTTCAAGCCGCAAATCGCCTACTTTGCCGCCTTGGGCGCCGAAGCGCAGCTGGAAACCATCTGCGCCTACCTGCGCAGCAACTATCCGCAGGTGCCGCTGATCCTCGACGCCAAGCGCGGCGACATCGGCGCCACCGCGCACCAGTACGCCCGCGAAGCCTACGACCGCTACGGCGCCGACGCCGTCACCTTGAGCCCTTACATGGGATTCGACTCGATCGAGCCCTACCTGGCGTGGCCGGACCGCGGCCAGATCATCCTGTGCCGCACCTCGAACCCGGGCGGCTCGGACCTGCAGTTTCTCGACGTCGGCGGGCGCCCCCTGTACCAGCACGTGGCCGACATGGTC
>JAQGNM010000549.1 GCA_028291845.1 Massilia sp.
ATCTACGGCACCCGCTATTTTCGCAAACGGATCGGCGACGGCGTGAATATTCGCTCGCTGTGGCTGACCTGCGTGCTGGCCGTGGTCGCCATCGCGTTGATGGTATTCGCGACCAGTGCCCGGCAGATGTTCATCATCCACGGCGCCTACCTGGTCACCCTGACCGCTGCCCTGCTGGTGTACCCCACCACCTTGCAAGCCATGGCGCCCAGCCACCTGCGGGCGCGCAGCGTTGCCTTGATCGGCATGATCGCCTCCTGCGGCAGCGCCATCGCGCCGCCGGTCACGGGTTTTGTGTCGGACCATATGAAAGGCAATCCGAACGGCTTGATGATCGCCGCGGCGATGGTGTCGATCCCTGCGCTGGCGCTGGCCGTGTTTTTATTGGCGAAATGCGAGCGGCACTACGTGCGCACGGCGGCAGCATCGGCGCTGGCCGATGCTGGTCTCAAATAAGTTCCCGGCATGCCTGCGCCGCTCGCCCTCACTGACTGGAAACTGATCGACACCGATCCCGGCGCCGGTGTCGGGCTGGCCATGCCGACCGCCCCGCTCGAGCATCCCGCCATGATCGCCGCCGCTGCGCCCGGCGACCTCTATCTCGCCCTGCACGCCGCCGGCCGCCTGCCCCATCCCATGGCCGACCGCGCCGAAGCGGCGTGCGCCTGGGTGCGCGAGCGCGAATGGTGGTACCGGCTGGACTTCGAGGCGCCGCTGTGCGAATGCGGCCAGCGCGTGGTGCTGGAATTCGACGGCCTCGACACCTTTGCCTCGGTGTGGCTGAACGGCCAACGGCTAGGCAGCGCCGACAATATGTTCCGCCAGTGGCGTTTCGACCTGCAGGCGCTGCTGCGCGACGGCGCCAACCGCCTCGCCGTGTGCTTCACCCCACCGCTACTTGCCATCGCTGCCGTCGAGATGCCGCCGTTTCCGATGGCGTCCAGCCCCAGCGCGGTCAATAAGCGCAACTTCATGCGAAAAGCGCAGTTCGGCTGGGGCTGGGACTTCGCGCCGGATCTGCTTACCACCGGGATCTGGAAGGCCGCCAGGATCAAAGTCGAGACCCGGGCCGTGCTGCGCGACGTCGGGTTCGCGACGCTCGCTATCGGCGCCGATGGCGCGGCCACGGTGCGCATGGTCGCCGGCGTGGACCATTTCGCCGCGGGCGCAGCGCTGTTCGTCACCCTGCGCTTGGTCGACCCGGACGGCATCGAAATATATGCGTCTACCCACGCCCTGGCCGACGGTGCCTGCACAGCGGAACCGAGCATCGCCGGCGCCCGGCTCTGGTGGACACAAGAACTGGGCGCCGCGCCGCTCTACACCATGCGCGCCGAACTGCATGGCGGCGGCGTGCTGCTCGATGCTCGGTCACTGCGCGTCGGTATCCGCACCGTGGCGCTCGATACCTCGCCCGATCCGCAGGAGCCCGGCACAAAATTTTTCCGCTTCGTGCTCAATGGCGTGCCGCTGTTCGCCCGCGGCGTCAACTGGGTGCCGCCCTCCTCCCTGGTCGCGGCCATCGACGCGCCCCTGTACCGGCGCCTGCTGAACCTCGCTGCTGCCGCCAACATGAATATGGTGCGGGTCTGGGGCGGCGGCATTTACGAACACGACGCCTTCTATGACATCTGCGACGAGTTGGGGATCCTGGTCTGGCAGGACTTCATGTTCGCTTGCGCGCCCTACCCCGAGCACGACCCCGTTTTCGCGGAGAACGTCCGCGCCGAGGTGGCCGACCAGGTGCGGCGCCTGCGCCACCACGCCTGCCTGGCCCTCTGGTGCGGCAATAACGAAAGCCAGGCCATCCAGGGTTTCGCCAACAGCAAGGCGGGCCATCACCAGGACGTGCTGGGCGAACTGTATTACCAGCGGGTGATCCCCGCCGTGTTGGCGGAACTCGATCCGGCCACGCCGTACCGCCCCGGCAGCCCATATGGCGGCGGCGGCGCCGGCCACAATCACAACAGCATGCTCGAAGGCGACATTCACGACTGGACGGTCTGGCACGGCCTGCCCGTCATCCCCGACAGCGGTCCGGTGGGCGAATACGACCGCAGCCCGGCCGGCGTCGCGTATACCCGCTATGCGGAGGACCTTGGCCGCTTCATCAGCGAATACGGCATCCAGTCCGCCCCCACCATGGCGGCCTTGCGGCGCGCGCTGCCGGCCGACCAACTGGTGCTGGGCAGCGCCGGCTTCGTCAACCGTATCAAGGACCGACCGCTGGACAAGGTCAACGCGATGCTGGTGACCAGCACCGGCTTGCCGGCGTCCATCGAGGAGTATGTCGACTTCACCCAGATCAACCAGGCCGAGGGCCTTCAATTCGGGATCGAGCATTTCAGGCGCCGCAAACCGCATTGTTCCGGCTCGCTGATCTGGCAATTCAACGATTGCTGGCCGGGGATCAGCTGGAGCATCGTCGACTATTACGGTTTCGCCAAGGCGGCCTATTATTTTGTCAAGCGGGCCTACGCGCCGGTGATGGCGTCGTTCAGGCAGGCCGACGGCGATGTCGAACTGTGGGTGGTCAACGACACCCTGGCAGTGATCGAGGGCGAGTGCGAAATCGCCCTCGACACCTTCGACGGCGCGCAATCCGCGCGCGAGAAGGTCGCCTACGCGCTGGCGCCGAACAGCAGCACGCGGGTCGGGCGATGCGGCGATTCGACACGTTTAGGCGCACGCCACGTGCTGTCGGTGCGCGATGCCGCGGCGCGCTTTCCGGCCAACCGCCATTTTTTCGTCGCCATCAAGGATCTGCAGCGCGCCGCGCCGCGCGCCCCGACCGTCGCTATCGAACAGCTCGACAAGTTCACCGCCGCCATCACCATCGCGGCCAGCGACTACCTGTATTTCGTTCACGTGCTCGGCGAGGATGAAGACCTGGTCTTCGACGACAACCATATCGACCTGCAAGCTGGAGAGACGCGGGTACTCACGGTGCGCCATCCGCACCAGCGGCTCGACAGCGCCAGCTTGCAAGTGCGCTGGCGCTAGCGGCGCCGCCGCCACTTAACATGCGCATACCCACTCGCGCTGAAGAAAAAGCGGTGCATCACCACCACAGTCAAAAATCAAAATCAAAATCAAGGAGACAGTATGCATTTCACCATATCGCGATGCACTGGGTCGATGCTGATCGTGGCAGTGCTGGCAGGATGTAATGGCAGCAGCGGCGGCAGCGGCGCCGGGCAAGACAGCCTGGTTCGCTCGCCATCGCTGCTGGCAGCGACCGTCGACCGCTCCCATCCCACCGAGGCCGTGGCGGATTACCGCGCGCAGTCGCTCTACCAGGGGCCCGGCCCCCGCCCCGGGCCGGCCATCCTGTATGCGGATCCGCCGCGTGCGCCGCAACTGGAGAACACCGGCATCTGGCAGGCGCGTCCCATCCTGGTCTCCGGCACTGCCGCTTACCGCCGCGGCGAGTACCTGTATCAGGATTACCTGTATGATGACCGCGGCGCCCAACTGCTGGCGGAAGTGAGCGACCCGCACCTGAAAAAAGAGCTGTTCGCGCGCTCGGCCGGCACCATCAGCTATCCAAGCGACCCGGTCTACGCCGGCAATGCCGCCGACATCGTCGAGCTGCGCATCCGCCCGCAGTCCGCCGGTACCGCGTTCCGGCTGACCGTCAACTCGATGATCGACGCCGACAAGCTGGCGTTCTCGATCGCCCTGGGCGATTCGGCGGACTCGAAACCGTTCCCGTTCGGCGCCAACGTCAAAGCGCCGGCGCAGTACTTCGTCACCGTACACGGTAGTGAAGCGGTGCTGACCGATGCGCAAACGGGCGCGGTGATCTTGCCGGCGCCCGCCGTCACGGTCGACCTGGAGCGCCGCCAGGTCCAGGTCGATGTCGCCACCAGCGCGTGGAACCCGGGCCGCGCCGTCCAGCGCATTGCCGCCGGCGCCGGGCTGTGGGATGCGGCGGGCGGGCGCTACCTGACGCCAGCCCTGGCGTCGTCAAACACCCGGCCCGGCGGCGCCGGTCTGGCACTGGCACCGGCGGCATTCTTCAATGTCGTATTCCGTTTCAATGAGCGCAGCGACAGCGCACTCGGGGCGGCGCTCGACAACGGGGTGTGGCGTGAAAAGGCGCAGGCCGCCGCTTTGGCGCAGGGCGACATCCGGCAGTTTTACGCCAACGTCGATTTCGGCAAACTGGCCGACCAGGTCGATGACGAATTGAGCGGCCAACCGCAAGGCGTGCCGGCGAGCGGCACCATCAACCGCATCTTTGCCAGCCAGGTGGAAAGCAGGCAAGGTGTCGATTTCAGCCTTGCCTGCGGCACCCAAGCCTCGTGCAAGGGGGAATATCGCGGCCAGTTGCAGCCCTACAGCCTGTATCTGCCGGTCAAACCGGCGCCGGCCGGCGGCTACGGCCTGTCGCTGCTGCTCCATTCGCTCTCCGCCAACCACAATCAGTATGCCGGCACCAGCAACCAGGTGCTGCTGGGCGAACGGGGACAAGGCCACCTGGTGGCGAGCAACCTGGCGCGCGGGCCCGACGGCTGGTTCATCGAGGACGCCGAAGCCGACGTCTTCGAGATGTGGGCCGATATCGCCCGCAACTATCCGCTCAACGCCAATCTGGCAACCGTGAGCGGCTATTCGATGGGAGGCTACGGCACCTTCATGTTTGCCACCCGCTATCCGGACCTGTTCGGCGCCGCCCACGCCAGTGCCGCCGGCCCGACCTTCGGCTACTGGTTTCCGCCGGCCGACCCGATCAGCGGCGATGCCACCAATATGGCCAACATGCTGCCCAGCCTGCGCCACCTGCCGCTGATGGTCTGGACCCAGCAGCTCGACGAAGGCTTGTCCTCCTTTGGCGCCCACGCCGCGCAGCAGCGCCTCGAGAGCCTCGGCTACCGCCACCGCGTCGACACCTTCCCCGCCGCCGAACACCTGACCTTGTATTTGCACGATAACTACCAGGACAGCGCCGATTTCCTCGGCGACGCCGTCGCGCAACGTAACCCTGCCCGCGTCACCTTCGTCGCCAATCCGTCGATGGACTTCGCCTCCCGTCAGCTGATTGCCGATAAAGCCTACTGGGTGTCGGGCATTCGGGTGCGCGACCTGGCAAGTACGCCGCGCGGCACGGTCGACGCGGTGTCGCGCGCCTTCGGCGAGGCCGATGCGGTGGCGTCGCCGCCGCAAACCAGAGCGGGTATCTTGCCGGGCAAACTGGCGGCGCAACCGTACATCAGCCAGTTCCTCACCTGGGCCGCTCCCGCTTTGTCGCCGGCCGCCGACAGGCTCGATATCAGCCTGCGCAATGTGGCGGCGCTGAAGATCGACATGCGGCGAGCCCGGCTTAGTTGCAACACAATGCTGGCAGTCGATACCGATGGGCCGGTCAGCATCGAGCTCGATGGCTGCGGGCGCAGCGTGCAGTACTGATACACGCCGACCCGTTCCACGAACTCGCCGGCTGCCGATCAAAATCCCGTCAAGCCGCCGCTGCACATCAGGGTCTGGCCGCTGATGTAGTCGGACTCCGGAATACAGAACAGGTAGACCGCGCCGGCGGCTTCCTCGGCCGTGCCGCCGCGGCCGAGCGGAATGCTGCGCTCCATCGCCTCGAGCATGTCGGGGCGCACGCCCAGCTTGATGTCGCGGCCGTCGATGCTGGCGCTGTCGACACCGGCCACGCTGGTGGTCAGGCGCGTCTTGATCAAGCCGAAGGCGACGCAGTTGACGCCGACGTTCATGCGGCCCCACTCCTTGGCCAGGGTTTGCGTCATGCCGACGATGCCGGCCTTGGCGGCCGAATAATTGGCCTGCCCGGCGTTGCCGAACAAGCCCGCCACCGACGAAATGTTGACCACCTTGCGCACCACCCGGCGGCCGTCTTCGAGCTCCTTCTTGCTCAGCGCGCGGATCACCGGCTGGGCCGCACGCAGCAGGCGAAACGGCGCCGTCAAGTGCACCTCGAGCATGGCTTCCCATTGTTCATCGCTGGTCTTCTGGATCACATTGTCCCAGGTGTAGCCGGCGTTATTGACGATGATGTCGAGGCCCTGGTAATTGTCGATGGCGGTATCGATGAAGCGCTGCGCGAAGTCCGCCGCCGCCACATTGCCGGGGCAGGCGCAGGCGACGCCGCCAGCGTCGCGGATGGCCCGCACGGTGTCCGCGGCGGGACCGGCATCGAGGTCGTTGACTACCACGCGGGCGCCTTCGAGCGCCAGTTTGAACGCGATTTCACGTCCGATGCCGCGCCCGGAACCTGTGATCAGGGCGACTTTTCCTTCGAGTTTTCTGGCCATGCTGCGTGGTCTCCATCGTTGATATAAGGGCGTCCATGGTAAGACCCCGGCGCCCTTTGCGCGATGACGGAAGCTCTCGATATGATGGCAAAACGCCCCACGCCCATGCCGCGCCCGCGCGCGGCTTTCGGCCATCGAATCGATGCGATCGGCCATCGCCGAACCGCCACAGCGGCGCTACCATGCAAGGCATCACGCGCGCAACCGACGCGCAAGGAGACTGCCCTGCAAGCCCCGCCATTTCGCCAGCCGGCCACCCTGACCGCCCACATCCGCAGCACGATGGGTTTTTATCACCCGCGCTGCATCGATCCGTCCGGCGGCTTTTACCATTTCTTCAAGGACGACGGCGCGGTCTACGACAGGGTCGAGCGCCACCTGGTCAGCAGCGCCCGTTTCGTCTTCAACTACGCCCGCGCCTACCGCCAGTTCGGCGACCCCGCCTATCTGGCGGCAGCGCGGCACGGCCTGGATTTCCTGCGCGGTGCGCACCGCAATCCTGCCACCGGCGGCTACGCATGGCGTTTGCACTGGCGCGGCGGCGTGGCGGACATCATCGACGGCGACAATCACTGCTACGGGCT
This sequence comes from Massilia sp., assembly GCA_028291845.1. Classification (GTDB taxonomy): domain Bacteria; phylum Pseudomonadota; class Gammaproteobacteria; order Burkholderiales; family Burkholderiaceae_D; genus JAFCUW01. The sequence continues at coordinate 6,866 of JAQGNM010000549.1, forward strand.
GGCCTTCGTACTGCTGGCCTACGCGCACGCGCTGCACGCAGGCGTGGCCGCCGCGCATGCCCACATGAACGAGACATTCGCGCTGATGGAACGCCACTTCTGGCAGGAGAGCCATGGCCTGTACGCCGATCAAGCCAGCGCCGACTGGGCGCGGCTGGACCCGTACCGCGGCCAGAACGCCAATATGCATTGCTGCGAAGCGCTGCTGGCAGCCTTCGAGGCGAGCGGCGAACTTCACTTCTTGCGGCGCGCCGAAACGCTGGCCCACAACATCACCGTGCGCCAGGCCGCGCAATCAGCTGGACTGATCTGGGAGCATTACCACGCCGACTGGCGCATCGACCTGGCCTACAACCTGGACGATCCGACGAATCTGTTCCGTCCGTGGGGCTACCAGCCGGGCCATTTTACGGAATGGGCCAAGCTGCTGCTCAACCTCGAGCGCCACCGTGAATTCCTGCACGGCCCCGCCGACTGGCTGCTCGAGCGCGCGCAAGCGCTGTTCGCCGCGGCGGTGACGCCCGCCTGGGACCGCGAACACGGCGGCTTGTGCTACGGCGTCGGCCTGGACGGCGCCGTCTGCGATGGCGACAAATATTTCTGGGTGCAGGCCGAAAGCATCGCCGCCGCCGCCGTGCTGGCGCTGCGCACCGGGGATCAGGCATATTGGGACTGGTACGACAAGATCTGGTCGTACAGCTGGCGCCACCTGGTCGACCACGAGCACGGCGCCTGGTACCGCGTGCTGGCGCGCGACAACGCCAAACTGAGCGACGAGAAAAGCCCGGCCGGTAAAACCGATTATCACACCATGGGCGCGTGCTACGAAGTGATCGATGCCATGGCGAGGCGCGCATGAGCGACCAGCGCAGCGCATTCGGGCACGACGTTGCGCATGCATTTCCCATCTTTGTGGCGGCCGGCGAGGCGCTGACCGACATGATCCGTAGCGGCGCCGATTGCTGGCGCAGCCAGCCGGGAGGCGCCACCTGGAATGTCGCCCGCGTCATGGCGCGCCTTAGCGTACCGAGCGCCTTCGCCGGCGCCGTCAGCGATGATTTGTTCGGTCAAGCACTCGTCGCCGTCAGCGCGAGCGCCGGTCTCGATTGCCGCTTCCTGCAAACCACGGATCGCGCGCCCCTGTTCGCCTTCGTGCACCAGCTGCAGCCGCCCGCGTATTTTTTTGTCGGTGACGACAGCGCCGATCTGCATTTCGATCCCGCGCTGCTGCCTGAGGGCTGGCTGGCGGCAGCACAATGGCTTCACTTCGGCGGCATCAGCCTGGCGCGCGAGCCGCTGGCCGGCCGTCTGATCGGCCTGGCCCGACAGGCCAGGCACGCCGGCGCCCGTATCAGCTACGACCCGAACTTCCGCACCCTGATGTGCTCCGGCTACGACGACACCCTGCGCACCATGACCGCGCTGGCCGACGTCATCAAAGTGTCGGACGACGACTTGCTGGGACTATTTCGCACCGATGACTTGAGCGCGGCATTTGCGGCTCTGCGCAGCTTCAATCCGGGCGCCCTGTACCTGCTCACGTGCGGCGCAAAGGGTGCAGCGCTGCATCGCGGCGAGCGCGCATGGCATCTGACCCCGCCGCCGCTGGCCGTGGTCGACACCGTCGGCGCCGGCGACGCCAGCATGGGCGGCCTGATATACAGCCTGCTGCGCCACTCCCGCCGGCGCGACCAGGACCACTTGCGCTATGCCGTGGCGGCCGGCAGCGCGGCATGCCTGGCCGCCGGCGCTTCCCCGCCGGCGGCGCAACTGGTGGAGCGCTTGTACCGCGCCTGCCCGCCGGCGCATCCGGCCTGAGTGCTGGCCTGAGTGTCGGCCTCGGTATTGGTCAATACGGTTCACCGCAGGCTGGCCGCCGTATAGCTGTCACGCAGTTCACGCTTGAGCACCTTGCCCGTCGACGTCATCGGCAAGGCCGCGACAATCTCCACATGGCGCGGATATTTGTACGCGGCCATCCGCTGGCGGCACCATTCGAGCATGTCGGCGGGGGCGGCGTCGCAGCCCGGCTTGCAAACGATAACGGCCATGACTTCCTCCCCGTGCGTGGCGTGCGGCACGCCGATCACCGCCGCCTGGGCGACCGACGGATGCGTCATCAAGACTTCTTCCAGTTCGCGCGGATAGACATTGAAGCCGCCGCGGATGATCATGTCTTTCAGGCGATCGACGATGAACAGGTTGCCGTGATCGTCGAAGCGGCCGATATCGCCCGTGTGAAACCAGCCATTTCTGATCGCGGCGGCGGTGTCCTCCGGGCGCTTGTAGTAGCCCTTCATCGTGTTGTGTCCCCGCACCACCACTTCGCCGGACGCCCCTGGCGCCACATCGACGCCATTGTCGTCGACAATGCGCACCTGGGTGCCCCACAAAGGCTGGCCCACCGAGCCGGCGATGCGTTCGCCGTCGAGGAAATTGAAGGTCGCCACCGGGCTGGTTTCCGTCAGGCCGTAACCTTCGAGGATGGCGATGTTGAAGCGCTGCTCGCACTGGCGGATTACTTCGACCGGCATGGCCGCGCCACCCGACAAGCCGATGCGCAGACGCGCGCCGATCGCCGCCAGGTCGTGCCGCTCTGCGGCGCCGGGGAGATTGAGGAGGCCAATGTACATCGTCGGCACGCCGGCGAAAATGCTCACCTCGTACTGACGCATGGCCGTCAACACCGCATCCGGTTCGAACCGCGCCAGCAGTACGAGGGTGGCGCCGGCCGTAATCGCGGCGTTCATCTGCGCGGTCTGGCCAAAACTGTGAAACAGCGGCAGTACCGCCAGGTGGACGTCGTCAGCCTGCTGGCGCAACAGTGCGTGAGTGGCCAGCGCATTCATCGCCAGGTTGGCGTGGGTCAGTTCCGCCCCTTTCGGCTGGCCGGTGGTGCCCGAGGTGTAGAGGATCACGGCAGTGTCGTCGGCGGCGGTCAAGGCGTGGCACGGCGTCGCCGGCCGGCCGGCCATCAGCAATTCCAGCGTGGCGGTCTGCTGGGTGCCGTTACCGATCATGAACAGGTGCCGGCAGCTGTCGACCGCGTCGAACGCCGCCCTCGCCTCGCGGCCCAGCGGCAGCTCGGCGCTGCCCTCGAAGCAAAACATGGCGCGCGCCTCGCAATCGCGCAGCACATAAGCGATTTCCTCGGCCTTGAGCAGCACGTTGACCGGCACCACCACGGCGCCGGCCTTCAGGATGGCGTAATAGATGGTCGGGAAAGCCAGCAAGTTGGGACAGGCCAGCACCACCTTGTCGTCACGGCCGATGCCAAGGCCGATCAAGGCGTTGGCCACCTGGTTGGCGGCGGCATTCAGCTCGGCGTAGCTGGTGGGGACGCCGGCGCAGATCACCGCGGTCTTGTCGGGCATCAGGGCGGCGTTGCGCTCGAGTATGGCGGCAAGGTTCAGCATCTGGCGCCGGGCCTGGTGAACGGGATCATCCCGACTCCTGCGACATGGACATCACGGTTCATCTTGGTTCCGATTTCTGAAATTGCTGCTGCAAGGAAGGGTTTTGCATGGGCAATCATGATAGGCGCCGGGCCACAACCGGGCGATGGCGAATCGCCTCTATTGGCTGTCAAAAGGCCTTATCTTGCAACCTCCGATCAGATCGCCCTCGTCGGCCACAACACCGGCACCGGCGGACGAAATCATCATGGCGCGCGTGCCGCTTCATCGAGCACGCGTTGGGCAGTAAGAATCACCGGCCGGTCCACCATCTTGCCATCCACCGCCACGGCAGCGCCGTTCGCGTTCGCCGCCGCATGCAGCACGCGCTGCGCCCATGCCACTTCGCTCGCGCTGGGCGCCAAAGCGGCATGAACAATGGCAAGCTGCTTTGGATGAATACACAACTTCGCGCCAAATCCGAGCGCACGGGCGCGTGCGGTATCGTCGCGTAACAGCTCAGGCTCGTTCAAGGCAACGGTCACGCCATCGACTGGAGCGGCGATGCCGGCCACCCGCGACACCAGCACCAACTGCGAACGGAACGCCAGCAGTGGCTCGTGCGATTCCCTGATCGACAGGTCAAAACTGAAATCGATCGCGCCGAACACAAGTCGTTGCACCTTGGGCGAACGTGCCAGTTCGAAAGCATTCCACAAGCCCAGCGCACTTTCTATGAGCGGCAGGACCGATGGCGCACCAGCCGCGACCGACATGGCGATATCTCGCTCATGCTCGGCCTTCGGCAGCACGATGCCGGCCACGCCCGGCAAACCGCAAATATGCAGGTCGTCGCTGAACCATTCGCTGTCGGCGCTGTTAATCCGTACCAGTACCGGGTGGTCGGGCGACAGCCAGGATGCCAATGCCTCACGCGCCGCGCGTTTTTTTGCTGCCGGCACGGCATCTTCGAGGTCGATGATGACGGCGTCGGCGCCGGCTGCGCAGGCAGTGTCGTAGCGTTCCGGGCAACTACCAGGAACGAACAGGTAGGAACGCGCAGGCGCGGCAGTCATCGCGTGCTCCCCGCCGCCAACAAGCTGCCCACCGTGGGGGCGTCGGCAATGTTCCAGACGCGCTCGAAGGCCGCCAGCATCTCCGCCTCGTTGGCGCCGCCGCTGAATTGCGCCAGCCGCAGCGCTTTTTGTTCCAGCTCCTTGCGCGACAGTGTGTTGCCGGGATCGCCCTTGGGCTCATCGACGCGCCCCTCGAGCACACGGCCATCGAGCGTCTTCACCGTTACCTTGCCTATCCAGCGCGCGGGATAGGCGCTGTCCACCTCGGGATCGAGCAGCATCGTGACCTTCTCGCGAAAGGCGGCGGTACACGCGGTGTTGTAGTCGCGCTCAAATTCCGCCAGGCCCGCACTGCGAAATTGCGCGATGAGGCCAAGCACGGTCCCCATCGAAAATTTCCCCTGGTGGACCGTACGCGGCTCGATCACCGGGCCCAGTACGTCGATCGCTCCCTGGTGCACATGGGCCGTCACGCTCGCGATCTGATCGGCTTCGATCCCCTCCCGGACGATTACCTGGAGCAGCGCATCGGCTGCCGGATGGGTGTGTCGGCACGAGGAATGGAACTTGAACGACGTTTCGGCCAGTGCCCAGCGCCGACCCAGGCGGTCAGTCAGCTTGGCGGGGTCGGCGTCGCTCGACATGCCGGCGGCCATGCCCTGCTTGCCTTCGAGGATGCGGCGCGCGCCGGTGAATCCGTCAGCCGCCAGGTAGGCCGACATCAAACCGTTGCCGGCCGCCTTGGCCGTGTGCAGCTGCTTCGAATCGGCGGCGTCGCGCAGGAATTCCCACAGACCGGCGGCCTGGGTGCCGGCCGAACCGAAGGCGTGCAGCATCTGCTCGGGTGTGAGTCCCAGCAAGCGGCCCGCGGCCGCCGCTGCCGCGACGGTGCCGGCGGTACCAGTGGTGTGAAAGACACGGTAATGGGAGCGGCCGAGGAATTCCCCGACGCGGATGCCGACCTCGTAACCACACACTGCGGCCGCCATGAACTCACGTCCGCTGGCCCCGATGGATTGGGCCACTGCGAGAGCGGCTGGAAAAACCACCGCGGCAGGGTGAAACACCGAACCATTGTGGACGTCGTCCTGTTCGGCGTAATGGGACGAGGCGCCGTTGACCATCGCCGCAAATAGCGGGCTGGTGCGGCGACGCGAAGTCAGCACTTCGCTGCCACCGTCGGCCGGGCCCATCTGGCGAGCGAAGGCTTCGATCGCGTCGACGGGGCGAGCGCCCTTTCCGGCCAGGGCGGAGCCGAACCAGTCGAGCAACAGGTCCTCGGCGCGCCGCATCACCGCCGGCGGCACGTCTTCGTATTGCAGCTTGGCGGCAAAAGCGGCAAGCGTCTGGCTTGGATATTCGTCCAGCATGGTCAATTCCTCGATTCAGATGGCTTGCTGGCGGCGCAATGCGGCAATTGCGTCGCTGCCGTAGCCGATCGACGCCAGTATGGCGCCGGTGTGTTCGCCGAGAGCCGGCACCGGATCCATGCGCGCCTCCCACGTATTCGGTACCGCCGGCGGCAGCAGCGCAGGGATCGCGCCGGCCTGCGTGCCAACGCTGACCCAGCGCTTGCGCGCGGCAAGCTGCGGATGGTTCCAAAGATCGTGCATGTCGTTCATGTGGGCATTGGCGATCTGCGCGGCGTCGAGGCGTTCAATGACTTGTTCGGCTGTCAGTGTTGAAAACACGGCATCGATGATTGCGCGCAGTTCTCCCCGGGCCGCGGTGCGCGCCGAATTGGACGCGAAGCGCGGGTCTGCCGCCAGTTCCGGCTGCAGCAGAACGGTGCTGCAGAAAAGGCTCCATTCGCGTTCATTCTGCAGCCCGAGCATGACAGTTTTGCCGTCGCCGGCAGCGAATGGACTGTAGGGATAGATGGTCGCATGCGCCGCGCCGGCGCGCGGCGGAGGCGCGGCGCCATCCATTGCGTAGTACAGGGGATAGTTCATCCATTCGACCATACTCTCCAGCATCGACACATCGATGCTGGCGCCCAGGCCAGTGCGGCCGCGCTGGATCAGCGCCGCGAGAATGTACGAATAGGCGTACATGCCGGCGGCGATGTCGGAGATCGAACAACCTGCTTTGGCGGGCTGGTCCGGCGTTCCCGTAATCGACATAAATCCTGACTCGCTCTGGATCAACAGATCGTAGGCCTTTTTGTCGCGGTACGGGCCGTCGGCGCCGTAGCCGGAAATATCGCAGACGATCAGACGCGGATATTTCTCGCGCAGCGCCTCGTACGACAGCCCAAGCCTGGCGGCAGCGCCCGGCGCCAGATTCTGCACCAGCACGTCCGCCTCGGCCACAAGCTTGTCGAGGATGGGCGCCGCTTCGGCATGCTTGACGTCCAGCGTCAAGCTTTCCTTGGAGCGATTGGTCCACACGAAGTGCGATGCCAGCCCGCGTGCCCGTTCGTCGTAAGAGCGCGCGAAGTCGCCGACGCCTGGCCGTTCGACCTTGATGACACGCGCGCCCAGATCGGCAAGCTGGCGTGTGCAGAACGGCGCGGCGATCGCGTGTTCCAGCGTCAGTACGGTGATACCATCCAATGGACGCATGCCGGGTTTCCTCAGAAGGAGCGCGGCAGCCCGAGCACATGCTCGGCTACATACGACAAGATCAGGTTCGTCGAGATAGGGGCGACCTGATATAAGCGCGTCTCGCGGAATTTGCGCTCGACATCGTATTCGCAGGCAAAGCCGAATCCGCCATGAAACTGCAGGCAGGCATTGGCTGCTTCCCAGGAGACGTCAGCGGCGAGCATCTTGGCCATGTTGGCCTCGGTGCCGCAAGGCTGGTGCGCATCGAACAGCTCGCACGCCTTGTAGCGCATCAGGTTGGCCGCTTCCAGGTTGACGAACGCTTTTGCAATCGGGAACTGGACCCCCTGATTCTGGCCGATCGGGCGGCCGAATACAATGCGTTCGTTGACGTACTTGGTAACCTTGTCGATAAACCAGTAACCGTCCCCGATGCACTCGGCGGCGATCAGGGTGCGCTCGGCATTGAGGCCGTCGAGAATGTACTTGAAACCCTTGCCCTCTTCGCCAATCAGATTTTCAACGGGAATCTCGAGATTCTCGAAAAACAGCTCGTTGGTTTCGTGATTGACCATGTTGAGGATCGGTTGCACGCTCAGGCCGTTGCCGATCGCGTCGCGCAGGTCGACAAGGAAGATGGACATCCCCTCGGACTTTTTATTGACTTCGGCGAGCGGCGTGGTGCGCGCCAGCAGGATCATCAAATCCGAGTGCTGCACGCGCGAAATCCACACTTTCTGGCCATTGATGACGTACTTGTCGCCTTTGCGCACTGCCGTCGTGGTGATCCTGGTGGTATCGGTACCGGTGGTCGGTTCGGTCACCGCCATCGATTGCAGCCGCAACTCGCCGCTGGCGATCTTTGGCAGATAGAATTCTTTCTGCGCCTTCGAGCCATGCCGCAGCAAAGTACCCATGTTGTACATCTGGCCGTGGCAAGCACCGGAATTGCCGCCAGCCCGGTTGATCTCTTCCATGATCACCGACGCCTCGGTCAGACCAAGGCCCGAGCCACCGTATTCCTGCGGAATCAGAGCGGCCAGCCATCCAGCTTTCGTCAGCGCATCGACGAACTGCTCGGGATAAGCACGCGCCTCATCGATCTTGCGAAAATACTCGCCGGGAAATTCAGCGCACAAGTCGCGTACCGCATCGCGGATGTCTTCGTAAGAATTTTGTCGGGTGAGCATAATCTCTTTCGTGAAATTGAATCTATTCTTCATCCCTGGCCAGGATTGCTTCGGCCTGCATGGCAAGTTCGCCTCGCATGTTCTGTGCCCACAGGCTTACCTTCAGGCCGTCGTCGTCAGGCTGGCCGCACAGAGTGAAAGGCTCGGTATCGAACAGCGTGCCGACCGCGCGGAACGAAAATGACGTCATGCGCGCTTCCGGCAGATGGCGTTGCAGCAGGTCGGCAAGCAGCGTAGCGATCAACGGACCATGCACGATCAGGCCTGGATAACCCTCCACGGCGGTGACATAGCTGCGGTCGTAGTGGATGCGATGTCCATTGAAGGTGAGCGCCGAGTAGCGAAACAGCAGCACAGGATCCGGGGTCACGAGGCGGCGCCAGGCGGGATCGGATGGCGCCGGTTTGGCGACCGGGGTCGGCGCACCAGGTTGCGGCATCGCACGGTAGACGATGTCGTGTTCCTCGGTCACGCAAACTGTTTCATTGTGAGCAATCTCATGTTTGACGGTGACGAAGGCCAGATTGCCGGTGACGCCGGTTTTGGCGACCACTGACTTCACCACCGACGTCCGGGTAGCCTCGGCATCGACTGGAAGGGGCGCTGAAAAAGTCAGGCGCCCGCCCGCCCACATACGGCGCGGCAATGGCACCGGCGGCAGAAATCCGCCTCGTTGCGGATGCCCGTCCGCTCCCAGCTCCGACTGCGCTGCCGCGGTCCAGAAGAAGATCCAGTGCCATAGGGGTGGCAATGCGGTACCAGAGGAAAATGAGAAGTCCCGGTCAAGTGTCGCGGCCAGCGCGGCGGCGGTGCGCGCGTCGATGCGCGCACTGGCCGTTTCGGTGCTCCCTATCCACTGCTGCAACAAGGATGTATCTAAGGCATCGGAGATCATGGTGAAAGTGCGCTAAATGGAAGACCCCAGTGTCGGTCACCCGCAGGTTGGCCACAATCTGCATTTTTGGAAGGGGGGCTACGGTTTTCTCGAAGCGCCCCCATCCGCTAGAATTGACGCATTGAAAAGGAAATGTGCCGATGCTGTTCGATTTGACCGACTTGCGCCTGTTTATTTTTGTCGCCGAGCTCAAGAGCCTGACCCGGGCAGCCGAGCGCATGCATCTATCGTTGGCGGCGGCCAGCAATCGTATGAAGGAGCTGGAGTCCCGTTTCGGCATGCGGCTGCTGTATCGCGAAAACAAGGGAGTACTGCTGTCGCCGGCCGGAGAAATGCTGCTCGCACATGCGCAACAGTTCATGCAGCAGCTTGAACTGCTCAAGGGTGACATGCAGCAGTACAACAACGGCATCAAAGGTCACATTCGAATTTTCGCCAACACGACTGCCGTCACTGAATTCATGCCGCAGGTATTGGGTAAATTTCTCACCGCTCACCCGCACGTGAACGTGTCGCTGGAAGAACGCCTGAATCACGACATTGTGCGCGGGGTGCAGGAGGGAACGGCCGATATCGGGGTGGCTGCGGGCGCAGTGCAAGGCCAGGGTTTGGAGATCATCAATTTTTCGACGGACAGGCTGGTACTTGCCACCGCCATCGATCACCCCCTGGCAAAAAGCGGCAATGTCAGTTTTGCCGAGACCCTGGCTTACCCCCACATCGGCCTGCATGAGGGGAGCACCCTGCAACATTTTCTTAATCGCCTGGTATCCGATAGCGGCGAAAATTTGAACCTGCGCATTCAGGTTCGTGGCTTTGAGGCCATGTGCCGGATGGTAGAGGCGGACGTCGGGGTTGCCATACTCCCCCAATCATCCGCATCACGGCACAGCCAGTCGATGAAATTGGCAGTGCTTGAACTCAGCGAGCCGTGGGCGGTTCGTGAACGAAGCGTTATTACGCAGAAATTGGAGCGATTGCCTGCGTACGCACGCGAACTCGTGGAGCTTATTCGGGCCAGCCAGCTCCATGTAGTAAAGTCAGTTTTGGAATGATGCGCGCGATCGCTGCCCGTGCGTTTCGCAAGGCATATTCATCCGCCACATCGGCCGGCGCATCGGCAAAATTTACAGCAGCGCAGCGGTACCAGGCGTAAGCGGTGAGCAAATCAGTGCTGACGCCCTTTCCTTCTTCGAACGTCGCCGCCAGATGCCATTGCGACTCGCGCTCGCCGTTTCGCGCAGCGACCGGCCAAAGAGCGACGGCGCGACTCGGATCGGCCGTGCCACCCATGCCGTAGTACAAAAGGCAGCCGAGATTGTTATGGGCGGCGCGGACGCGATCTTGCTTCGCCTTTTCCCAGTGGATGCGGGCGGTGACGTAATCCTCGCGCTGATACGCTCTCACGCCCAGGTTGTAGTCCGTTTCAACCGACCTCGCGACGGCGCCGTCAGCCAGGAAAATCGCGGCTGCGAACGCGCTTATTATTGTCGCCAGTTTGATATTCAATGTCATCAAGCGCGTGAGTTGAGATTCGAAAAAATTAGTCAGGTTGTAAATCCACGGTGCGATAATCGATTGCATTATTAGTCAGAAGGCAACATGAATAAATCACCTCGACAGCTCGCGAAATGGTCGCAGCGCCTGCTGGCCGTGGTCGGCTGCCTTACCCTGTTGTACGTCGCCGGCGCCGTTTGTCTGCGCTGGATGCGCAACAGCAGTCCCGGCAGCCATATCGACATCGCCTCCCCCGACAAGGTGCATCGTATGGTCATTCTCGACATGCTGGTGGGTTTCCCGGGCCAGACCTGCATCAAGGAGGTCTACGTGCTGCGAGCAAAAGATGAACTCGAGCGCGGCGACGACGATAGCCGCGTCTACACCGGTGCCTGTAACGGACTGCGCAATATTCACTGGGTCGGCAGCAACATCGAAGCCGATACAGACCTGGTGGCGGCGGGCGAAGACGTCAGGTATTTCACGCTGCGCAACCGCGCTGGTGCCGGCACGGTCGTATTGCGCTTGCATGCGGTGGCGCCCTCCCTCAGTGCCGGCGAACTCGCCGTTGCAAGAGCCCATCTTTCCCGCTGACCTTCCCGGCTGACACCGCACAGGTCGCCGCGTTGGCTGCCGATTCGACAAACGTCATGTCGGATCGATCAGCCCCAGAGCGATCAAACGCAAGGCCGTCATGCTCGGCATGAAGAAATAATCGCCGCCGCGGGTTTCGACAAAGCGCGGGATATTTCGCAGAAAGTAAGGCGCACTGTCGCTGGCCGCGGCGACCTGGATGACGGCCTTGCTGGGGTGCCTGGAACCGTGGTTACCGAGGATAATGTCCTTGTCGTTTCCGACGCGGAAATCATTTCCATAGTTAATCCACTGCTGTTGCACAAATTCGAACTGGCGACTGATGCTGGCGCTCACCATCATGATGATGATGCCGTGTTCACCGCTGTCGGAATGCGGGTGCTCCACGGTGCCATACGGCAGTCCACGGCGCAGCACCCGGCGGCGGTTGGCTAGCGCACCGGGCGTATCGAAGGCGCCACTCTCCGTTTGCAGCGAGGCGCGCGGGTTCACCCGCCGCAAATGCGCGCTGAACGGGCACTTGCCGCCATCCTGATCGTCGTCGAAGGTGAAGTTGCTCAACATCCGATCCTTCGCTTCATCGGTCGCCGCGGCGGCATATTTTGCGTCCCAGACCTGCTTTGCGGCATGGTCCGGCGCGTCCACCAGCGGGGCGCCGTTGTCGCGCCAGCGCCCGACGAATTTGGCAGCCAGCATGTCCTTACCGCCGGGATAGGTGGCGCCCTCCTGCTCGAGATACTTGTTAAAGGCGCCTACATTTTGGTGCAGTTTCCGGTAGACCATGAAACTGCCGTTTCGCGACAGCAAAAAGGGCTCGGGCGCTGCCGGATATTCGCGCGCCTCGTCAAGGTGCCCGAGAATGAACTCGCCGGCCGCCAATACCTCCCAACCGTTTGCAACCTGTTTGCCGCGACCATCCTTGCGAGCTTCCGCGTCCGGCATACCTTCGAAGACCGGATCGCCAATCGCATCGGTGTAGCCGAAATGCTCTTTACTGCATGCTTTGCCGTTTTCGAAGATCACACTGGCATCCTGGTAGTCCAGGCTATCGTTGTCGTCGCCCCGGTGTCCCGCAACGATGCATACGGCATCCTGGCTATCGGCGACGCACCGCATTATTTCGGCGTAACGCTGCTCCAGGGCGTCGCGGCTCTGACCATTGATTGAAATGAAGATATGCACGGGATCTCCCTGCCACACCTTGTCCCACCTTTCAGGCGCGCTGGGACCGTCGTCGCCGAGGATGTCCTTGCGGTTTTTCATGCCCATGGCAAATTCGGGAGGAAACCCGAAAAGCGATGCGCGCGGCAGTCCGAGCGCCTCCAATCCGTCATAAGTGAACGCAATGTTGGTGGTCGCCAGCGGCTTTTCCACCTCGTCTGTGCCCATGCCCCAGGTCACCGAGGTGGTGATGTATTTGGTGATCGCCTTGATGAATTCGCGCGCCTCGGCGCCACGGGCACCGTCGACGCGAAAGAACACATAGCGCGCATATTGAAAACTGGCGCGTCCGTAGGCGCGAATCAGGTTGCCCTGTATATCTGTCAGATCGAGTTTTGAAATCACGCCGCCGCTCCGATATCATTCGAGTGTTTGTATTTTCCGGGCGCCCACGTCGGCTGCGCCACATTCATCGGCTGGACCAACCTGATGAAGGACTGGTATTCTTGTTGTAACTCGGCAGCCGGCATGCCCTGGGTGCGCATGGCAAATTCGGTCAGTTGCTGCTTCAGATACAAGGCCTTGAGCTGTTCCACCAGCGGGTCGCCGTTGGACCCGACAAACGACAGCGACATGTCCAGCTTGCATTTCCTCATATACGCCGCAAACTCGCCCGGCCCCGTGACCTTGTCAAAACCGTAGCAATACTTCCAGATTGCGCTGAGGTCCTTGTCGATGGCATTCCACATCCCCCGCAAGTAGCGGTCGAGGTCACCGTAATAATTACAGTAAAACACCAGATACTTCGACTGCAAATGATCGGCCTTGGGCAAGGCGTCGATGCGCGCCTTGTCGGAGCCGATCGAGACGAAATCGGCCAGGGTGCCGAACAGATCGTTTCCGGGAAGCGACTGGATATACACGTCGTCGAGCACGAAGTAGCGGCAAAAATAGGTGTCCGGCACCTCGGCCATCGGACTGTTCGGCACTTTCATCGTCCAGCGCGTCAGCTGGTTTCTGATCCGGTCGCTAAAAGCGATGCCGTCCTCGAAGCTGTTCCTGATGGGCGACAGCACGACCAGCGAGCCGGCCTGGCCGCTTGCATTGAGTTTGGTGCTCATGATGTCGCTTTCTCGATATCGACAGCCGTTACCGGCAATGGCGCATCGATGGTGACTGGCGGCGCTTCCGCGTGTTTGTTGGCGCGCCGCCTGGCGATCGCGCTGGCACTCATCCGCGTAATGGTGGCCGGATACATGTCGCCAAGATCGCACTGCAACGCACGCAGCAAAGCACGGTATTCGGCGGCAAATTGCTCCGGCTGCGCCCTGGCAAATTTGGCGTCGAATTCAATCAATGCATCCTTCACTCTGGCCGCCGCCTTGACGTCATTTGCCGTCGCCATCGGATAGGCATTGTAATAATGGCTGGTCTGTACCTGGTTAAACTGAATATATTTATGAAACGGCGTCAAGGGAACCGAATGCGGATACCGGATATTGAATTTCCAGAACAAGTCGAGGCCGCTTGGAATGGCGAAGGTGAATGAGTCGACGTACTGATTCCAGCTGCCGTTGAAATTACTGAAAAACATCATGTATGAATACTGCAGATTTTCTTTTGGTTGCGCCTCATCGAGATGGGGGAATTGCTTTCGTCCGATCAGCACCCAACCCGCATAATGAATCAGCGACAAAACAGTCAATCCCTTGAGGAACTGCGGCTTCTTTCCGGCGATGGAAAGAATGAGTTTATTCAGCCAGATCGTGTACCACCGCACCGGGGTAATGACGTTCATTGCATAGGCTTTACCGGCGATATTGGACATGCCTTCTCCCATATACCAGATCGCCGCTGTCGTCGGCAATATAGGCAATTGTTTTTCAGTTCGATAATTACCAGCCGCCCGGGTTTGGAACGGCAGATGGTACAGGCCAGCATCTCAATGAGCCGTTCGATCAAGTATTAATCTCAATTTTTCGATTGTCAACAAATTAATTTATTGTCGCAAAAAAGCGACCAGCCCTGGATTCACCGGCAATCTGTAACAACAGGTGTAACAGGCTGGATTCAATAAATGTTGACGAATAAATTTGAAGTAGATTAAATGAAAATATGTGAGCCAGTGCTCACTGTAATAAACCATATTAATCCGTCGAGTCGACCAGGGCGGGGAAGTCGTCTTTCCGATATCCACGTACCGGCAGTAATGCGCCGGAATTGCCTTTCCATCGTATTAATTGCCCATACAAAAAATGTCATTCTTCGACGAATTAAATGCTTTTTCAAATTCGCCCCTTCAGCAAGTCTCGCTTTTTCAACAGTGGCTTGCTGAACGCCCCCTTGCCTTGTTCGACGAATTGCGTCTGCACGTCCCGATCCTGCAGCTGCCAGGACTGGCGGTCGTCACGAAGTACTGCGACGTTGCCGACGTCCTTGCGCGTGACCAGGAATTTGGCGTTCCCGACTACGCCAAGAAAATGCACAGGGCGACCGGCGACTTTTTCCTGGGGATGGAGGACGGCCCGGACTACGAGCGCGAGGTCTCGATCATGCGCCTGGCAAGCAACCGCCAGGACTTGACCAGGATCGCCGGCGACCTGCAAGCCTGGATCGACGAGGTCATCGCCGCTAAAGCGGCCGGCGGCACACTCGATGTCGTCGGCGACCTGTCGCGGCGTGTGCCGGGGCGCCTGGTGAGCGAGTATTTCGGCGCTTCCGGCATGCCTGACGCACTATTACTGGACTGCCTGCGCGCGCTGTTTCGCGACATCTTCGCCAACCCCGGTGACGACCCTGTCGTCAGGGATGCCGCCGCCACCGCCTCCAGCGCACTGTGCGCCCACCTCGACAATTTGGTTGAAACGCAAACGGCACAGATGCACCAGGGCGCGGCGCTGGCCGACACCGTACTTTCCCGCTGTGTCGGCATGAGCACCGTGCCGGAAACCTCGTTTGAGCAGGCCGGCATCCGCCGCAACATCGCCGGACTGATTGTCGGTACCGTTGATACCACTTCCGCCTGCGTCGCTAATGTGCTCGATTACTTGCTGGGCAATCCAGGCATCCTCGACAAAGCCATCACGGCGGCCCGCGAGGGAACGCTCGACGACGTCCGCGGCTATGTCTATGAAGCGTTGCGCTTCAAGCCCCAGGCCCCTACCTTGCTCCGTACCGCCAGCGTGGACGCCGTGCTCGCTGCCGGCACGGCGCGTGCCATCACCGTTCCCGCTGGTACGACCGTCGTCGTCTGCCTCATGTCCGGCATGTTCGACCCCGACCAGTTTCCGGCGCCGACAGCGTTCGATCCCCAGCGCCCGGAGCGCGACTACCTCCACTTCGGCTCCGGCATGCATCGCTGCTTCGGCAGGCATATCAACCGCTTGCAGCTGCCGATGATCGTCCGCGCGATCCTGCGCCTTCCCGGTTTGCGGCGGGCGGCCGGTGCCGATGGCGAGATGCGTTTAGACGGCCCGTTTCCGAATCGCTTGATAGTCGAATTCGATACCGCCAGGTCGTGATGGGCGCGCGTGAGCGGGTGAGGGTCTCACAAACATACAGAAGCTCGCCTACCCTTTGCGCAGGTAGCCGTGAAGCAAGCACGGTACGCATCCGATCAATAGCTTGCTGGAAGACGGAATCGTACCGCTGCAAAGTGGCGAAGTTTAGGCAGTGAGTGCTCGCCCGGCGCAACGCCGGCGTGGACGCATCAACCCGTTGACAGCTCGGTGGTCCAAGGGTCGCAGCCGGCGCAGCCTGTCGTCGGAATCGACGCCACCGAGCTTGGCCGCGCCAAGCTGTGGATCGAGGCCCCACCCGCTTTCTCACCTGTGTCGGCAGCGAACATTTGACCAGGGTTCAGAAGACAGTTACACCTATAATCCGAGTTTGAGAACCGCGATACAAGCCGATCACGCGTCCAATGAACGAAAAAAAGCCCACTGGCATGCAAGTGGGCTTTTTTATGCATCGAAATAACTGCGTATTCTGGAGGCGAGGACGGGAATCGAACCCGTCTAAACGGCTTTGCAGGCCGCTGCATAACCTCTTTGCTACCTCGCCAGAAAAAGATAATAATCTTATGCGCCAAGCGGACTTGGTGCCAGATCAACAAAAAGGGAAGCCAGGCTTCCCTTTGTAGAATTCTGGAGCGGGAGAAGAGTCTCGAACTCTCGACCTCAACCTTGGCAAGGTTGCGCTCTACCAACTGAGCTACTCCCGCATTGGAGCCAAACTATTTATACCATTTACTACTCATTTACTACATTCGCAAACTCCAGCTTGATAAGACTGGAGCGGGAGAAGAGTCTCGAACTCTCGACCTCAACCTTGGCAAGGTTGCGCTCTACCAACTGAGCTACTCCCGCGTTTGCAAGACCAAGATTATCACAGAAAAGATGTTTTTTTTCAAGGACAACCTGAACAACATTTTGTCGCTTGGAGCGGGAGAAGAGTCTCGAACTCTCGACCTCAACCTTGGCAAGGTTGCGCTCTACCAACTGAGCTACTCCCGCTTCGTTGCAACAGGCAGGCATTATATATAGACTTCACACAAAAGTGAACCCCTACTTTTGTGTGGACTAATCAGTAAGCCAAGGAGTAAACCAGCTTACCGGCAAAAGATAGCCAGGCAAAAATCCTCGGCAGAGCCGAGTCTTTTAGAGGGAACGCAAACCCGATTCAGATCGCTGTCGCCTCGGGGAACCATGTACCGGATGGGCACACGCGCACTGCGGTGCTTTTGCTTTGGCGGTGTGCGCGGCGGCTGCGCCGGCCTCCGGGGCGAAGGCGGATCTGAATCTGATTTGTGCTTACACCTTTTCCTTAATCAAAGGCCATGCCAGGCGCAAGTAGTAGAACATCGACCACACCGTCAGGATGGCGGCGATGATCATGAAGGCTTCGCCCAGCAGCTGGGTGTCGACAAAGCCCCAGATGATGTCGTGAAACAGCAGCATGGGAATGGCCGTCATCTGCATCGCCGTCTTGATCTTGCCGAGCGAGCTGACCGCGACCGAGCGCGAGGCGCCGATTTGGGCCATCCATTCGCGCAGGGCGGAGATGGCGATTTCGCGGCCGATGATGATGAAGGCGATGAAGTGGTCGACGCGGTCGAGGTGCACCAGGACCAGCAAGGCGCCGGTGACCATCAGCTTGTCGGCGACCGGGTCGAGGAAGGCGCCGAAGGCGGAGGTCTGGTTCCAGCGGCGGGCGAGGAAACCGTCGAACCAGTCGGTAACGGCGGCGATGATGAAGACCAGGGTGGCCGCCAGGTCCTGGTCGGAACGGGGCAGCCAGTGCAGCGGCAGGTAGTAGACGCCGACCACCAGGGGAATCAGGGCAACACGCAACCAGGTCAGCAGAATCGGAATATTAAAAGGCATAGGTGAGCTGGTTTACTGTTAGAAATGTTCGCGCCGCTAGTCTACCGTGCTATTGCCGTTTAAACCAGTTCGCTTGTCCGGGGTAAATACTGCGGCCAGCTCAGTGCAACTGCTTGTAGATTTCTTCCGCTAACTGGGTGGAAATGCCGTCGACCGACATCAGATCCTCGACGCTGGCGTCGACCACGCCGCGCAGGCCGCCGAAGCGCGCCAGCAGGCGTTGCCTGCGCTTGGCGCCGATACCCTCGATCTCTTCCAGGCGCGAGGTCTGGCGCGTCTTGGCGCGCTTGGCGCGCATGCCGGTGATGGCAAACCTGTGCGCCTCGTCGCGGATCAGGGCGACCAGCATCAGCGCCGCCGATTCCTTGCCGAGTTCCTGCTGCGGGCGTCCATCGACGAACATCAAGGTTTCCAGACCCACGCGCCTGCCCTCGCCTTTCGCCACGCCGACGATCAAACCGATGTCCAGCCCCAGCTCGGCGAACACCTGCCTGGCCATTTCGATCTGGCCCTTGCCGCCGTCGATCAGCACGATGTCGGGCATGACGGCGTCGCCATTTTCCATCGCCGCGGCGATCTTTTCGTAGCGGCGCATCAAGACCTGGCGCATGGCGGCGTAATCGTCGCCCGGCGTGATGTCGTTGATGTTGTAGCGGCGGTATTCGCTGTTTTGCATGGCGTGATGGTGGAACACCACGCAGGACGCCTGGGTCGCTTCACCCATGGTGTGCGAAATATCAAAACACTCGATGCGCAGGGTGTCGAGATCCACGCCGTCCAGCGACAGCGCCTCGGCCAGCGCACGCGTGCGCGATTGCTGCGAACCCTGCTCGGACAGCAGGCGCGCCAGCGAGATTTCGGCGTTCTTCTGCGCCAGTTCAAGCCACTGGCGGCGCTGTCCCTGCGGCTGGAAAATCAGGTTGATGCGGTGGCCGCACTGCTCCTGCAAGGCCAGCATCAGCGCCGGCTGGTCGAATTCGATATTCAGGATCAGGCAGCCGGGAATGAATTTTTCGCTGTAATGCTGGGCGATAAAGGCGGCCAGCACTTCGACCTCGATGCTGGTCTCGGCGATCGCTTCGGCTACCTGGGTGGGAAAGTAAGCGCGATCGCCCAGGTGGCGCCCGCCGCGCACCATGGCCAGGTTGACGCAGGCGCGCCCGCCCTGCACCACCACCGCGATGATGTCGACGTCGGCGTCGCCCACCGTTTCCATGCTTTGCGCGTGCAGCACCTTGGCCAGCGACTGGATCTGGTTGCGCACGGCGGCGGCCTGCTCGAATTTGAGGTCGGCGGCGAACGCGTGCATCTTGGCGTCGAGGTCGGCCATCACCTCGGTCTGGCGCCCGCGCAGGAATTTGCCGGCGTTGTCGACGTCGCGCTGATAGTCGGCCTCGTCGATCAGTTTGACGCAGGGGCCGCTGCAGCGGCCGATCTGGTGCAGCAGGCACGGCCGCGTGCGGTTGGAATACACGCTGTCCTCGCAGGTGCGGATGCGAAACACCTTCTGCAGGATCTGCATCGATTCCTTCACCGCCCAGGCCGACGGAAACGGCCCGAAATACTGATTCTTTTTGTCCAGCGCGCCGCGGTAATACGCCATGCGCGGCACCGCGCCGCCGGTGATTTTTAAGTACGGATAGGATTTATCGTCGCGAAACAGGATGTTGTAGCGCGGCTTCAAGGCCTTGATCAGGTTGTTTTCCAGGATCAGCGCTTCGGCCTCGCTGTGCGTGACCGTGGTTTCCAAACGGGCAATGCGCTCGACCATCATGGCGATGCGCGGGCTCGACAGGTTTTTCTGGAAGTAGCTGGAAACCCGGTTCTTCAGATTTCTCGCCTTGCCGACGTACAACACGGCGTCGTTGGCATCGAAATAACGGTAGACGCCGGGCAGGCCGGGCAGCTTGGCAACGGTGGCCAGCAACTGGGCGCGCGCGTCGGCCGCTGGCGGCAGCGCCTGCACCACGGGAACCGGCGCGGGAGTGGGAGAAAAATCTGGTACGTCGGACATGCTTTGCCTTTGATCAGCCACCCTGGGTGACGATCACGAAAGCGACGCCGTAGTCGGCCTCGTCGCTGATGGTCACCTGGGCGCTGAGTTTGTGTTCTTCCATGAATGCGGCCAGCGCGCCGCTGCACACGATCACCGGCTTGCCGCCGGGTGCATTGAGAATCTGGCAGCTGCGCCAGGTCATCGGCATGTGGATGCCCAGGCCGATCGCCTTGCTGAACGCTTCCTTGGCGGAAAACCTGGTGGCCAGAAAACGCTTGCCGCGCAGCTCATTTTTGGCGCGCCGCCGCTTGAATTTTTCCAACTCCTCCGGCCCCAGCACCTTTTCGGCAAAGCGCTCGTTGCGGGCAAGGGCCGCCTCGATGCGCGAGATTTGCACGATGTCGGTGCCGATGCCATAGATCCCCAAACTCATGATGCCCGGCCCGCGCGCAAGCCCAGGCGCGATGCCACCATGATGGCTTTCATTTCGCGCACGGCATTTTCAAACCCGGCGAACACGGCGTGGGCCACGATCGCATGACCGATGTTCAATTCGCCGATGTCGTCCAGCGCGGCGATCGCCTGCACATTGGTGTAGTGCAGGCCGTGGCCGGCATTGACCTTCAGGCCGCGCGCGACGCCGAAGCGGGCACCGACACGGATGCGCTCGAGTTCCGCCGCCAGCGCCTCGGAACCGGCCTCGGCCTCGGCGTAGCGCCCGGTGTGCAATTCGATCACCGGTGCGCCCAGCTCGGCGGCGGCGCCGATCTGCGCTTCGTCGGCGTCGATGAACAGGCTGACGCGAATTCCTTCCGCCTGCAGCTGCCGGATGGCCGCCTCCACCTGCTTGTAATAACGGATGACATCGAGGCCGCCTTCGGTGGTGACTTCCTCTCTGCGCTCCGGCACCAGGCAGACGTCCTGCGGTTTGATGGAACAGGCGAAATCGATCATCTCCTGGGTCACCGCCGCTTCCAGATTCATGCGCGTCATCAACTGCGGGCGAATGGCGACGACGTCGGCATCCTTGATGTGGCGGCGGTCTTCGCGCAGGTGCAGGGTGATGACATCGGCGCCGGCCTGTTCGGCCAACAAGGCGGCGCGCAGGGGATCCGGATAGACGGTGCCGCGCGCATTGCGCAAGGTGGCCACGTGGTCGATGTTGACGCCCAGGTCGATGACCGGGCCGGCTGGCTGAAGAAAACTCATGGCTTACGCTTTCCGTGTTGTTATAGCTGCATCAGATCGATCAGGATCTGGCGCGTGTTCAGGGCGGCGCCGCCCAGCTGGTGGGCCAGCAGGAAGCGCATCAGCAGCTTCGCTTCCGCCTGGGTGCGCGCATCGTCGTAACGTCCCGCCTGCATGTCGAGCAAGGTGCCGCCGTCGACCACCGGCCAGACGTCCGACACCTGCGCCCGCCGCGGCCCGCGCTCGGGATCGACCACGTAATCGACGCCCGCCGCCACGGTCTCGCCCGACGGCGCGCAGCGCGACAGGTCGGCGGCCACCCCGGTCTCTTTAAGTAAGGCCCGTTCGAATTTTCTCAAGACAATTTGCGCCGGCTCGTTGTGGGCCAGCTGGTTCAAGGTGTCGACGTACTGGTCGAACAGGGCCGGATGGGGATCGTCGCGCGCCAGCAATTTCACCAGCAGCTCGTTCAAATAAAAGCCGCACAACAAGGCGGTGCGTTCCAGGGGCAGCATGCCGCCGACCCACTCGGCGTCGATCAGGGTGCGCAGCTCGTTGCGTCCGCTGAACGACAACGACAAGGGCTGAAAAGTTTGCAGCACGCCGCGCAGTGCCGAATGGGGCCGCTTGGCGCCCTTGGCGACCACGCCGATGCGGCCGAAGTCGCGCGTGAACAGGTCGACGATGAGGCTGGTTTCTTTGTAGGGATAGCTGTGCAGCACGAAGCCGGGCTGGCCGTTGATGCGGTCGCGCGGCAAGGCGCGCGAGCGCCTGGGCGGCGCCGGCGCCAGCAGCGACTGGATCGGCGCATCGGCGTCTTGCCCCGCCGCCTTGTCGGCGACAGCGGGGGCGGCGACAACGGCGAGGCTGGTGTCCAACTTGTCCATGCGCTGCGCCACTGGAACGGCGGCCTTATTCGTAGCCGTAGGCGCGCAGGCCGGCTTCGTTGTCGGCCCAGCCGGATTTAACCTTGATCCAGATTTCCAGGTAGACCGGGCCGCCGAACAGTTTCTCCATGTCCAGGCGCGCCTGGGTGGAGATTTCTTTCAGGCGCGCCCCTTTGTTACCGATCAACATGGACTTGTGGGTGTCGCGTTCCACCAGCACGGCCGCGAACACCCGGCGCAAATCGCCCTCCTGTTCGAACTGCTCGATGATCACGGTGCTGGTGTAGGGCAATTCGTCGCCCACCAGGCGAAACACTTTTTCGCGCACGATCTCGGCGGCCAGGAATTTTTCACTGCGGTCGGTGATGTCGTCCGGCCCGAAGATCGGTGCGTTTTCCGGCAGCTTGCTCTTGATCTCTTCCTGCAGCGCATCGACCTGGAAGCGCAGCTTGGCCGACACCGGCACCACCGCCGCAAAATCGTGCTTGTCGGCGATCTGCTGGGCAAACGGCATCATCGCCGCCTTGTCTTTCACGCGGTCCGACTTGTTGATCACCAGGATCACCGGCACTTCTTTCGGCAACAGGTCGACCACCTGCTGGTCGGCCGGCCCGAAGGTGCCCGCCTCCACCAGGAACAGGATGACGTCGGCTGAAATCAGGGTATTGGTGACGGTTTTATTCAGGGTTTTATTCAGTGCGTTGGAGTGCCGCGTTTGAAAACCCGGGGTGTCGACGTAGATGAACTGGGCGTCGTCGACGGTCTGGATGCCGGTGATGCGGTGGCGCGTGGTTTGCGCCTTGCGCGAAGTGATCGACACCTTGGCGCCGATCAACACGTTCATCAGGGTCGACTTGCCGACGTTGGGACGGCCGACGATGGCGATATAGCCGCATCGAAAATTTTCAGGGATGCTGCTGTCAGTGCTGGAGGTATTCATGCCGACTTCGTTTCTGGATGCGGGTGTTTGGGGGGCTTGGGCTCGGTGGGCTTGCCGTCGTGTTTTGGTGCCGGCTTGATCTCGGCCTTGGCCTCGGCCGCGCCATTGCCATCGCTCTGGATGGTGGCGATGCCGGCCAGTTTCAATTGCGCCGCACGGGGCTTGGTCTTGCGCGCCGCCGCCGGGGTTTTCAGCAGCGCCTGCTCGGCCACTTCCAGCGCCAGCTTGGCGGCCGCCTGTTCGCCCGCGCGGCGGCTGCCGCCACGGCCGTAGACCTGGATGTTCAATTTCGGCACCAGGCATTCGATTTCGAATTCCTGGCTGTGGGCGGCGCCGTGGGTGGCCACCACGTTGTAGGTCGGCAGCGAGATTTTTTTGCTTTGCAAGAATTCCTGCAGCAAGGTCTTGGCATCCTTGCCCAGTGTTCTCGGGTCGACCGAATCGAGGATGGGAATATAAAAGGCGCGAATCACCGCGCGCGCCGACTCGAAACCGCTGTCGAGAAAGATCGCCCCCAGCAAGGCTTCGAGGGTGTCGGCGAGGATCGACGGCCGGCGGAAGCCGCCAGACTTGAGTTCGCCTTCGCCCAGGCGCAAGAACTGCGACAGTTCGAGTTTCTGGGCGATTTCATACAGCGACTGCTGCTTGACCAGGTTGGCGCGCAGGCGCGACAAATCGCCCTCGTCGATGGCGGCGAAACGCTCGTACAGCACCGAGGCAACCACGCAGTTTAGAATCGAATCGCCGAGAAACTCGAGGCGCTCGTTATGCAGGCTGCTGTGGCTACGGTGCGTCAAGGCTTGCTGTAACAGGCCAGCATCCTGGAAGGTGTAACCCAAGCGAGTTTGCAATAACGTTAAATTCATCGTAGGTGTCGGTTAAGCCTGCATTTAAGCCTGCATCTTTATTGTGGCGCCAGCGCGGGCGGCACGACGCCGCCGCGCGCCGTGGTGGCGGCGTAGTCGATCAGCAAGCTGACGTTGGCAACGATCGGAATTTTCTTTTGATAAGCGAAACTCAGTTCCGTCTCGCCGCTGTCCTTGGTGATGATCAAATCCTTGCCGGTAATGGCTTCGATGCGGTTGATGTCGGCATTCTTGTCGAAGCCCTGGCGCATCTCCATGTCCGAGCCGCGGCTGGCCTTGGCGGCGATGATGGCATCCTTCGACGCCTTGTATTCCAGGTAAGTGGGAAACACTTTCATCGCGAACACGGCAATAAAGCCGATCACCGCCAGCACAAAGATCAGGCCGGTCAGCGAAATGCCGCGCTGCCTGGCCGGCGTCACAAAGGTCGATGCTTGCATCAAGGTCTCCGTCTGTTAGTGAATGCTGCCGATGCGCTTGAAATTACCCAGGTTCATCCAGACAAAAAACGCCTTGCCGACGATGTTCTTGTTGGGAACAAAACCCCAGTAACGGCTGTCCGCGCTGTTGTCGCGATTGTCGCCCATCATGAAATAATTGCCTTCGGGAACGGTACAAGTAAACGTTTCCTCGGTATACATGCAGGCATCGTGGTGTGGAAAATTATCGACCTGGGACGGCTCGAAGGTGCGCCGGCTCTTCATCGTCAGGATGCGGTGCGTTGTATCGGGCAAGGCTTCGCTGAACTGCTGACGCAACTCCAGGCTGTCGTCCTCCAGGTAGTCTTCCATCGGCGCGTACTCGACCGGCTTGCCATTCACCGTCAAGCGCTTGTTTTCATAGGTGATTTTATCACCCGGCACGCCGATGACCCGTTTGATGTAATCCTGGGTCATGTCCTTCGGATATTTAAACACCATCACGTCGCCGCGCTGGGGGTCGCCCACTTCGATGATCTTCTTGTTCAGCACCGGCAGGCGAA
>JAQGNM010000034.1 GCA_028291845.1 Massilia sp.
ACTGCCGCTGCGCTGTCCCACCATGATGGCCTTCGGCGGCGCCGACCTGCGCACGCTGTACATCACCAGCGCCGGCGCCAGGCGCCCGGCGGCCGAGCGCGAACGCTATCCGCTGTCCGGCTGCGTGTTGTCGATACGGGTCGAGGTGCCGGGCCTGCCGGAGCCCGAATATCTCGCGTGAACATCGGCCGGCGTTAAATAATGCACATCAATAGTTAAATTTACGTTATCTAAGGATGCATTTGTACGGAAGGCAACAGTCAGCGGCGCAGACGCTGCTAGACTGTCGCCTGTTGTTTTGAATGTCGCATTGAATTCTCCATTGACATCGCATACTTACCGTACAAGGCACGACGTGAACACGCTGGTTAAAACAGGCATTGCCGGACTCGACGAAATTCTTCTCGGCGGCATTCCGCGCCATAACAACCTGATTGTCGAGGGGGCGCCGGGCACAGGCAAGACCACGCTCGGCCTCGGTTTCATCTACGCCGGCGCCGCCCAGTACGGCGAACCGGGCGTGATCGTCTCGTTCGAACTCGACGCCGCCAAGCTGATGCGCGACGCCGCCGGCTTCGACTGGGATTTGCAGGCGCAGATCGACGCCGGCCTGATCAAGATCATCCAGACCAGCCCCGCGGTGCTGCTGGCCGAATTTCGTAATTCGGATGGCGCCTTTGCCGACGCCTTGAAAAGCATGGGCGCCAAGCGCCTGCTGATCGACGGCTTGACGCCGATGCGCCTGTACGCCGAAGTGCACGACCTGCCGTTCCGCGAAGATGTCCACGTGCTCATCGAGGGCCTCAACCGCCTCGGCGTGACCACCATGGTCACGGCCGAACGCGATGAATCGATCGCCGCCCCGGCCCACGAGCGCTTCGTGTTCGACACCATCATCGAACTGACCCGGGCCGAACACAAGCGCCGCGTCGAACGGCGCCTGACGGTGTCGAAGTCGCGCGGCCAGGATTTCATCGGCGGCAGCCACACCATGCGCATCGAGGCGCACCGCGGCATCCACGTATATCGCCGCGCCCAGTCGCGCCCCTTGATGCTCAACGACCAGCCGACTTCCGGCAAGCGCCTGTCGGTCGGCGCCCCGGCCATCGACGCCCTGATGGACGGCGGCCTGTACGAAGGCTCGGTGACCATGGTCAGCGGCATCTCCGGCACCGGCAAGACCGTGCTGTCGGTGCAGTTCCTCACCGCCGCCGCCAAGGCCGGCCGCAAGAGCATGCTGGTCACGCTCGACGAGCACCCGCGCCAGCTGATCCGCAACGCCGGCTCGCTCGGCTTCGACCTGGCCGGCATGCAGGAACGCGGCGAACTGTTCGTGCTCTACGAATCGCCGCTGGAACTGGAACTCGATGTCCACTTCGACAGCGTCATCAAGCTGGCCGAACGTGAAAAAATCGACTGCATCGTGTTCGATTCGGTGGCGGTGTACGAAATGGCCAGCCGCAGCGAAGTGGCCGACTACCTGTACGCGCTCGCCACCCACTTCAAGAACCGCCTGGCCACGGTGTTCTTCAACTATGAAAGCCCGGAGCTGCTCGGCCTGTCGCAGATCAGCGAAGAACTCAAGGGATCGCACCTGGTCGACAACATCATCCTGCTCAACTACGTGGAGATCTCCACCATGCTGCGCCGCGCGATCGCCATCCCGAAAGTGCGCGGCAGCCGCAACCTGCAGATCACCCGCGAGTACGTGATCGCCGAAGGCGGCCTGGCGCTGCTCGACGAAGACGGCTCGCTGGCGGCGCGTGCCAACGCGGTGCCGCAGCTGCCGTTCTCGGCCTATTCGAGCCTGTTGTCGCGCTCGCCCACGCGCCAGAGTCCCGCCGTCGAAGTGGCGGTCGCCCAGGGCGACACCCTGCCGACCTCGGTGGACCTGCCGACCGAAGCGACTTCGTGATCCACATCCCCCGCCCCCATTCAACCCAGGTCGACTGGGATGAGTGGCAGGCGCCCCTGCTGCAGTTTTGCCAGGCCAGCGGCCTGGCGGTGTCGGCGTACGACATCGCCGGCCAGCGCCAGGTCGGCCCATTTCTGTCCTCGCGCACGGCGCGCTTTCTGGGCGGCTCGACCTTGTGGCGCGAGGACGGTCCCGGCACCGAAGTGGAGCGGCAACTGGTCGCCCGGCAGGCCGAGCCGGACGCCGGCGGGGACGTCGAAGCGACCTTTCACGGCATGCGCGTATGCAGCCTGCCGCTGACGCGGGTCGGCCAGCGCTACGGCGTGCTGGTGTTCGGCTGGTGCTTCAGCGACTTCAGTTCGCCGATGGCGTGCGAAAAACTGGCCGCCCTGGTGGGCGTGTCGGGCCAGGCCCTGTGGAACGAGGTGCGCCTGGAGTCGCCCCTGACGCCGGCCCGTCTGGCCACCTACCGCGAACTGCTGCGCACCCTGGCCGGCTCGCTCGACCGCCAGCGCGACACCATCGATGAACTGAACCGGGTCAGCCGCACCCGCGACCTGTTCCTGGCCACCGTCTCGCACGAGATGAGAACGCCGCTGTCGGCGCTGTCGATGCGGGTCGACCTGCTGCTCAAGACGATGCCGGACCTGCCGCCGGCCCTGGTGACGGCGCTGCAGGCGATGCGCGTGCACGTGCGCCAGGAAGCGTCGATGGTGGAAGACCTGATCGATGCCGCGCGCACCCTCACCGGCACCATGTCGATCGAAAAAGTGCCGGTCTCGCTGGGCCGTATCGTGCGCGACGCGGTGTCGACCATCGAAGTGAACGCCCACGACAAGCGCATCGCATTTACCGTCGTGCCGGCCGATTTCGGCGACCATATCCAGATCGAGGCCGACCCGCGCCGCCTGCAGCAGGTGCTGTGGAACCTGATCCTCAACGCCATCAAGTTCACCCCCGAAGGCGGCGCCATCGGCCTGGTGATCAGCCGCGATCGGCATGGCGACGGCGCCGCGGCCGGCATTAAAATCCGCGTCGACGACAGCGGCCAGGGCATCGATGCGAAAGACCTGCCGCACGTGTTCGGCGCTTTCACGCTGCAAACCCAGGCCAATGCCACCGGCCTGGGGCTGGGACTGTACATCGCCCGCCGCATCGTCGAACTGCACGGCGGTACCATCACGGTCGACAGTCCCGGCGTTGGCCTGGGCACCAGTTTCACCATCCACCTGCCGCCGGCCGCTCCTGTCGTCGCTGTCGCGTAGTAAAATTACTTGCGATTCAAGCATTCGTGTAGTAAATTTACATCAACGATGCATGCCAGGACGGTCCGCGGCCACCCGTGCGCCAGCGGGCGAGCGTTCCCGGCATCATCTTCGGCACCCACTGGCATCCCACTACAGCGACTCATTTGCGACCAAACACTATGGCACTCAACGATTTTGACCTTGTCCTTTTCGGCGGCTCCGGCGACCTGGCGATGCGCAAGCTGCTGCCGGCGATGTATTCGCGCCACCTGGCCGGCGACCTGCCGCCCACCGCGCGCATCATTTGCGTCGGCCGCCACGACTGGAGCACCGCGGCATTTCTCGCCGAAGTCGAAAAAACCTCCAAGCCGCACATCAAGGCGCCCGACGAGAAAGCCTACGCCACCTTCACCGAGCGCATCGTCTATGTGTCGGTCGACGCGGTCGACGTTGCCACCTACGACGGCCTGGTCGACGCGCTGCGCAAGGACGACAAGCTCACGCGCGTGTATTACCTGGCCACCCCGCCGCACCTGTTCGCGCAAATCTGCGACAACCTGAAGGAAACCGGGCTGGCCACGCCCAACTCGCGCGTGGTGCTGGAAAAGCCGCTCGGCCGCGACCTCGAATCGGCCAAGCAGATCAATTTCGAAGTCGGCAAGGTGTTCTCCGAATCGCAGATCTACCGCATCGACCATTACCTGGGCAAGGAGACGGTGCAGAACCTGCTGGCGCTACGCTTCGGTAACATCCTGTTCGAGCCGCTGTGGCGCCGCGAATGTATCTCCGACGTGCAAATCACCATTGCCGAAAAAATAGGCGTGGGCAACCGCATGGGTTACTACGACACCTCCGGCGCCCTGCGCGACATGCTGCAAAATCACCTGCTGCAGCTGCTGTGCATC
>JAQGNM010000057.1 GCA_028291845.1 Massilia sp.
CTGCTGGGGCCGACCGCGCTGGGCGGCTTACTGATGGGAACGATCGTCACCGGCTTGTTCGTGGCCATTTCCATGACCACCGGTGGCGGTGCCTGGGACAACGCCAAAAAATACATCGAGGACGGTAATTTCGGCGGCAAGGGCTCCGAGGCCCACAAAGCCGCGGTGACCGGCGATACGGTGGGCGATCCGTACAAGGACACGGCCGGGCCGGCGGTCAATCCGCTCATCAAGATTATTAATATTGTGGCGCTGCTGCTGGTGCCCTTGTTGCCGTTAAAAGGGTGGATCGCGGTTTCTCCGCCGGCGCCGGTGACGGTGCCGATGCCGGCCGACGCGCGCCCGCTGGATCCGATGCTTACCAAGCCGATGGCCCAGAGCGAGACGGCCGAAGCACTACCGCTGAAATGAACTGCTGTGGTGAAAAGAATGGGGACAGGCGGGGCCGCCCAGCACCTTTGGTGCCAGTCCCCGGCGTTGCTCGGAGCTAACTTGGCTCAGGCCACAAAGCGCATCATCGCATCGACAATCGCCACTTCGTCGATCTCGCCGTCATAGCGCTCGCCGTTGATGAACAAGGTCGGCGCGGTGACCACACCGAGGTGGGTGCCGCCGCTGGCGCTGCTCTCGACCTTGAGGCGAAAGGCGCCCTGGGTGACGTCTTCCGTCAGCAGGTCGGGGTCCAGTCCCAGCCGCTCGGCCAGCGCCGGCAGCATGGCCGGTTCGAAGTCGTCCTGCAGCGCGTACAGGGCGTCGTGCATGGCCCAGAAGTTGCCCTGGGCGCCGGCCGCTTCGGCGCTTTCGGCGGCCACCTCGGCGTAGGGGTGGCGGTCGGTTTGCGGGAAGTGGCGCGCCACCACGCACAGCTGGCGTTGCATGCGCATTTGCAGATCCTTCAGCGCCAGGTGGGCGGCGCGACAGGCGGCGCACTGGTAATCGTTGTACAGCACGACGACGATGGCGGCATCGATGTTGCCACGGATGTGGTCGTCGCTCTGGATAAGCAGGTCTTGCGGCATAGCATCTCCTGGTCTGAATCCGTCAGGGCTGACAGTCTACGCCGCTGCCGTTTTAAAAGACGCACATGCGGTCCGCCGCCGCGCGCAGCTCGGCCCGGAAATCCGGATGGGCGATGCCGATCAGCGCCTGCGCGCGCTGGCGCGCCGATTTGCCGCGCAACTGGGCGACGCCGTATTCGGTGACCACGTAATTGACGTCGTTCTTGCTGGTGGTGGCATGGGTGCCGGGCGTGAGGGTGGGGACGATACGCGAAATGCTGCCGTCCTTGGCGGTGGAGGGCAGCACGATGAACGATTTGCCGCCGCGCGAACGGTTGGCCGCCCGCACGAAATCGACCTGGCCGCCGGTGCCGGAGTAGGGCAGGTGGGCGATGCTTTCCGAGCCGCATTGGCCGAGCAGGTCGACTTGCAGGCTGGCGTTGATCGAAATCAAATTGTCGTTCAAACCGGCGTTGTACGGGTCGTTGGTAAAGTTCGATGGATGCATTTCCACCATCGGGTTGTGGTGCATGAACTGGTACAGTTTTTTCGAGCCGAGTGCAAAGGTGGCCACCATGCGCCCCGGCAGCAGGGTTTTCTTGCGGTTGGTAATCGCCCCGCATTCGACCAGCGACAAGATGCCGTCGCCCAGCATTTCGGTATGCACGCCAAGATCGTGCTTGTGGGTCAGTTGCATGACCACGGCGTCGGGAATGCCGCCGTAACCGATCTGCAAGGTTGCGCCGTCCGGTATCATTTCCGCCACGTATTTGCCGATCGCCTCCTGCACCGGGCCGATCACCGGCAGGCCCACTTCGATCACCGGCTCGCTGTTTTCCACCAGGCCGTGGATCTGCGAAATGTGGACATGGCAGGCGCCGTGGGCAAACGGCACGTTCGGGTTGACTTCAAGCACGATCACGCGCGCCTTGGCCACCGCCGCCATGGTGTAGTCGGCGCCCAGGCTGATGGCGAACCAGCCCTGTTCGTT
Organism: Massilia sp.; assembly: GCA_028291845.1. Taxonomy (GTDB): domain Bacteria; phylum Pseudomonadota; class Gammaproteobacteria; order Burkholderiales; family Burkholderiaceae_D; genus JAFCUW01. The sequence goes on from JAQGNM010000057.1 coordinate 1,990, forward strand.
CATCGAGGAGGCCATGGCGAACACCACGTCGGCCGGCATCAGGTCCCGTTCGATCATCACGGGGATTTCGGAAAAATAGTTGGGAATGAAATCGCACCAGCCGCCCTGGCCGCCCGGCCGCGAGGCGCCGCCGAAAAACAGGGCGGCGTGGCGCACGTGGCGCGCCGTGGCTTGCTCGAAATAGCCGAACTTGCGCATGGCGAGAATCTGCGCCACCTTGATATCGTTGAACCGCTGGCGCTGCTCCGACAGGGCGGTCAGCAGGGTGGGCGGCTCGCCGGCGCCGGTCGGCACGATGATCATGTCGCCGTCGCGCAGCAGGTCGAGCGCGTCGGCCGCCTGCATGCGCCTGGCGGCGTACTGTTGCGATACGTGGTCGGGTGAAGCGTGCATTGCAGTCTCCTTTGATTTTCGATCAATCTTACCGTACCCATTAAGCCTTGTGCGCTTGCAAATGCCGCTTGGTGTTAGTGTGGCCGGCAGAATGATGAGGATTGCCATGATTGCCAAACGACTGTTTCAAGCCTTATCGATGTTGCTGCTGGCGCCGCTCGTACAGGCGCAGCAACCCCAGCCGCCCCTGCCACGCACCATCGAGCCGCCCGCCGTCACCGCCGACCGCGACGCCCAACTGGTGACGCCGCCGCCGCCCTCGTGGGGGCCGAGCCTGACTCCCGCGCCCGGGGCGCCGGCAGCCGAATCGAAGTCCGGGCCGAAACCCGAGCCGAACACCGTCCCGCCAGCCGAACCCAAGGCGGACAGCCGGCCGGCCGACCCCAGCGCCGGCGCGCGCC
>JAQGNM010000060.1 GCA_028291845.1 Massilia sp.
GACTTCGCTACGACAAAGCAGTCCTTTTTGCCGGGCCGTCAACGTTCGGCTTGCCTGATGAATTGCTCGGGCAAAGCGGGATGATCGTCTATCCGCCCGCCAAGCGCGGCGACATTGCGGCCTTGACCGGCAGCGGTACCGAGCCGTGTACCTTGATTCTGGCTGATGGAATATTCCATTCCGAATTGGCAGTCGGCCATGTCGAATTGCGTGACGCGATCACACAGGGCTGGGATGTATGGGGAGTGTCATCGATGGGCGCGATCCGCGCCAGCGAAATGCATCACCTGGGAATGAGAGGATATGGCCGGGTATTTGAATTGTTCGCGGCCGATGTCGATTTTTCCGACGATGAGGTGGCGCTGCTGCATGCGCCGATGCAACCCTATTTCCCAATTACCGAGCCGCTGGTCCACACGCGCTTCCTGCTCGACCATTTGCAAGGATCGGATTTGTTGGATGGCGACGCGGCAGTAGCAATCATCGCATCACTGAAGGCGCGCTGGTTTGGCTTTCGCACGCCAGAGCTGCTGGAAAAATTATTGGGCGAAGTAGGCGGCCTCGACCTGCCTGCCTGCAAGAGCGCCCTGCAGCAACAAGCACAATTCCGCATCAAGAACCAGGACCTGAGGAACCTGCTGCTGGAAAGAATCGCATCGTTGCCCGGCGTGAGGGAGGCCGCCTGATGTCCGACATCTTTTCCTATATTGGCGGCACCCCATTTGCCTGCCAGGCGTTCGATCCAGGGAGGCTGGTCGATCTCGTCAGCCATCGGCGCCTGCAACTGAGCGGCGGACAGCAATCCAGCCAGGATGAACTGATACAACCGCACTGTGGCCGTGCTTTGTACGCTGCACGGGCCCGTCATCTTGCACTTGAGATTCCCTTGCTGTGCTTGACGGCCCGGCAGTATGAACAGATACGAACTGCCCGTCTCGATATTGCCGACATCTGCTCTTCCTGGAACCAGATGTACCAGCTTCCGGTCGATTATTTCCTTGTCGACGACGGCAGGCTCAGCGTGAGCTGTGGCCTCGTGCCGCAAACCATTTTCATCGGGCCGGCAGCATTCCTTGACCGGGACACCCTGCTCGAGGCGATCGTGCACGAAAATGCGCATATCTGGCTGGACCTGCTCAGGGAGATCGCCGATCTTCAAGATCCGTCGGACCAAGCGCTGTATACCCTTCCCTCCGGCACGCAGGGCAAGACACTGACCGGTGTATTGCTGGCAGCTCACTTCGCGACAAGCGCTCACGCTTACTGGTCGCGCAAGCCGACGCGCCCTCGACGGGTGGCCCGGCTCAAGACTTTGCACCAGTATGCCTCCGACTGTCTCGATGCAGTCAAGGACGCCCCCGGCCTGACTGAAGTGGGCTCGCTCGTATGGCGTGATCTCTGGAACTATACGAAAGCTGCTTATGCCTGATACTGTGCCTGACAGCTTGGCCACACAGGGCGAAGTGACGCGCAAGATATTTTGGGACGCGTTTTTCGCACGCGCTGGCAGTGGAGCGCCTGCGGTATTCCGGTCCGATCGCGTGGCTCACGACTTCAGCATCGCCGATGGCCTCCAGCTGGCCGATGCGATTGCCCTCGCCGGCGATATGGCGGTGAACGTGGACGGCAAACTTTGCGTGAATCCGCGCCTCCCCGGCGGAATCGCTCCTTCCGCTGATCTTGATGAGTACATCAGACAGCTCGCGCGCATGAACGACGGCGCAGCGGTGACGTTCACGCGTGATTATTGTCTGCGTTACTCCGGCAAACTATCCAGAAAGTGTGGCGTCTTCTTTTCGGAATATGTCCAACGAAACGGCATCGGCCTGCCTGGCTTCAACGCCGTGTTCATTGCTGGGAGGTACAAGGAAACCTGGATCGGGCTGCACAATGATTTCTGCGATACGTTTCTGATTCCGCTGCGCGGAAGAAAAAAGATGTACCTATGGCCGCCCGATTATTTCTCTGCCCCGGAAATGCCGGATGTCGTCGGCATGAATGGTGTGTGCTTGGGAAAGACTAACGTCACTGCCTTTCTGCACGACGCAACGCTCCTGGAAGTCGAGGAAGGCGATCTGCTTTTCATACCCGCTAAATGGTGGCACTACAATTTGCTCGATACCGAGGAAACAACGGTGACCTTATCGTTCGGCTCATTCGCTAATGAAACGGTGGCGCAGAGCTTGTCGAGTGCAGTGCAAACAGTCGTCAACGAGTTGTCGAACGAGGTGAACGAACGGTTCCTCCCGCCGCCAGTCATCGGCATCGATACTCTGGAAGATGTGCCGCTGCCGGCCCACTGGCAGTTCTTTCTGACGCGACTTCGCTGTGACCTTGCGGCGAGGATACTGCGCATCTCGTCGAGTCGTGGAATTATCGCGACGGCATTCGATCTCCCTGAGGGAATCGAAGTGGGAAGCACAACGCGCATTATCCCGATTCCCCATCTGCCTGTTTATATCGTCACGCTGGTGGCGGAATACGGAGTCGTTTTTGCAAACGGCCAGGTCAGGCAAGTGCGCTGGTCGCAAACTGCCAAGGCTCTGGTAGAGCGCATCGCATCCGGTAAGGCATTCGCTCTCGATGACATCTGCCCTGTGTGCGTGCAGAAAGATGGGCTTGCAGAACTTGTCGTGTGGCTGGCTGCCGTCGGTGCCATCGATCTGGCATGAGCCCGCAGCCGGACAAATCGGCTTCTCGTGTCTTCCATACATGGTCCATTCAAAGCAGATCTTGAAATAAAAACAGGCGCCCCGGGCGCCTGTTTTTTGCTGCCGCCGATATCAGCCGGCGTCGCCGCCCGGCGGCGGTGGCGGCATGTGGTCGCGCCGGTGCTCGATCAAGGCCTCGATCACCATCGGATTGAGTCCTTCGCCGCGCTCGCTGTCGATGTGCGAAAACAGTTGGCTGCGCATGCGCGGAGCCCAGTATCGCTGCAGGTGGTTGGCGATCTCGGTGCGGCCTTCTTCACGGTCCGGGTAGGATTCGAAAAATGCGCCGATCTGGTTGGCCATGGTGACCAGGTTCTCGATATTCATGCTGCTTCCATTGCGATGTTGACGCCGTGTGCGTAGGCGACGAAGTCGTCGCCCCTGGCAAAGGCGACCAGGGTGAGGCCGCAGTCCTGGGCGGTGCGGGCGGCCAGCGCGGTGGGGGCGGAGATCGCCACCATGGCGGCGATGCCGACGGTGGCGGCCTTTTGCACCATCTCCACGCTGGCGCGGCTGGTGATCAATACAAAACCGTCGGCCGGATCGAAGCCGTCCGTGTGCAGGCCGCCGATCAGTTTGTCGAGGGCGTTGTGGCGGCCGACATCTTCAAAAGCGGCCAGCGGCGCGCCATCGCGGCCGCACCACACGGCAGCGTGGGTGGCGCCGGTGAGGCGATTCAAGGGCTGATGGTGTTTGACATCCGCCAGCGCGCGCCGGATCGCGGTGAGGGACAGCGCCTGGGTCGGCGCCAGGTAGGCGATCGGGCGGATCACCTGGGCCAGGCTGTCGACGCCGCACAAGCCGCAGCCGGTGCGCCCCGACAGATTGCGCCGTCTCTCCTTCAAGCGCTGAAACGCGCCGCTGGCGATGTCGATGTGGGCGGTGATGCCGGCCGCCGCGTGGCTCACTTCGACGCCGTAAAACTCGCGTTGCGAGGCGATGATGCCTTCGCTGAGCGAAAAGCCGAGCGCGAATTCGGCGATGTCGGCAGGGGTCGCCAGCATCACCGCGTGCGACACGCCGTTGTACTCGAGCGCCACCGGCACCTCTTCGGCCAGCTCATCGTGGGTGCTCGACCACACGCCGCCGCGCATGCGCGACACCGCCATGCGCGCGCTGGGCGCATGGCTGATGTCGTCGAGCTTGTCGTCTGCATCCATGGCGCAGATCATACAATGCTCTCGGCCAGTCCCAGCTGCGCCTCGTTGAAGCGGGCGTACTCGAGCTGCCAGTCGGACTGCTGCTGCACATGCATCACCTGCACCGCCGTCACCTTGTATTCCGGGCAGTTGGTGGCCCAATCCGAGTTGTCGGTGGTGATGACGTTGGCGCCCGATTCGGGGAAGTGGAAGGTCGTATACACCACGCCCGGCTGCATCTTTTCGGTGACCGTCGCCCGCAATACCGTCTCGCCCGAGCGGCTGTGGATGCCGACCCACTGGCCGTCCTTGATGCCACGCTCCTGCGCATCGTGCGGGTGAATCTCCAGGCGGTCCTCGGCGTGCCACTTGACGTTTTCGGTGCGGCGCGTCTGCGCGCCGACGTTGTATTGCGACAGGATGCGGCCGGTGGTGAGGATCAGCGGGAACTTGCGTGTCACCTTTTCGTCGGTGGCCACGTACTGGGTAATGATAAACCGCCCTTTGCCGCGTACGAACTGGTCGACGTGCATGGTCGGCGTGCCTTCCGGCGCGTCCTCGTTGCACGGCCACTGGATGCTGCCCAATTGGTCCAGCCGGCTGTAGCTGACGCCCGCAAACGTCGGCGTCAGGCGCGCGATTTCATCCATGATCTCGGACGGGTGGCGATAGTTCATCGGGTAGCCGAGGCGGTTCGACAGCGCCACCGTCACTTCCCAGTCGGCGTAACCGGCCTTTGGCGGCATCACTTTACGCACGCGCGAGATGCGCCGCTCGGCATTGGTGAAGGTGCCGTCCTTTTCCAGGAACGAGGAACCGAGCAGCAGCACGTGGGCATATTTGGCTGTCTCGTTCAAGAAAATATCCTGCACCACGATGCACTCCATCGCCTCCAGTGCCGAGGTGACGTGCTGGGTGTTGGGGTCGGACTGGACGATGTCTTCGCCCTGGCAGTACAGGCCCATGAAACTGCCATCGAGGGCCGCTTCGAACATGTTCGGGATGCGCAGGCCCGGTTCGGCCTGCAGCGGCACGCCCCAGGCTTGCTCGAACAGGGTGCGAACCGTGGTGTCGGAGACGTGGCGGTAGCCGGGCAGCTCGTGCGGGAACGAGCCGATGTCGCAGGAACCCTGCACATTGTTCTGGCCGCGCAGCGGATTGACGCCGACGCCTTCGCGGCCGACGTTACCGGTGGCCATGGCCAGGTTGGCGATGCCCATCACGGCGGTCGAGCCCTGCGCATGTTCGGTCACACCGAGGCCATAGAAGATGGCGCCATTGCCGCCGGTAGCAAACAGGCGCGCCGCCTCGCGCACCTGCTGGGCCGGCACGCCGGTGATCGCTTCCGACACTTCCGGCGAATTCTCGGGACGCGAGACAAACGCGCGCCACTGCTCGAAGGCGCGCAGGTCGCAGCGTTCGGCAATGAACCCTTCGGCCATCAAGCCTTCGGTGACGATCACGTGGGCCAGCGCGCTGACCATGGCGACGTTGGTGCCGGGCCGAAGCTGCAGGTGGTGCTGGGCGCGGATGTGCGGCGATTTGACGAGGTCGATCTTGCGGGGGTCGATGACAATCAGTTTGGCGCCCTGGCGCAAGCGCTTCTTCATGCGCGAGGCGAACACCGGGTGGCCATCGGTCGGATTGGCGCCGATCACCAGGATGACGTCGGATTTTTCGACAGACTTAAAGGTCTGCGTGCCGGCCGATTCGCCAAGCGTGGTCTTGAGGCCATAGCCGGTCGGCGAGTGGCACACCCGGGCGCAGGTGTCGACGTTGTTGTTGCCGAAAGCGGCGCGCACCAGCTTTTGCACGAGGTAGCCTTCCTCGTTGGTGCAGCGCGAGGAGACGATGCCGCCGATCGAGTCGACGCCGTGCTTGGCCTGTATTCTCTTGAACTCGGAGGCGGCGTAATCGAGCGCCTCGTCCCACGACACCTCTTTCCATGGATCGGTGATTTTCGACCTGATCATCGGTTTCAGAATGCGGTCCTTGTGGGTGGCGTAACCCCAGGCGAAGCGGCCCTTGACGCAGGCGTGGCCCTCGTTGGCCTTGCCGTCCTTGGCCGGCACCATGCGCACTACCTCATTTCCCTTCATTTCAGCCTTGAGCGAGCAACCGACGCCGCAATAGGCGCAGGTCGTGGTGATGCTGTGCTCGGCCTGGCCCAGCCAGATCACGGATTTTTCGGTGAGGGTGGCGGTTGGGCAGGCTTCGACGCAGGCGCCGCAGGAGACGCATTCGGACTCCATGAACGACTCGTTCTGGCCGGCCGAGACGCGCGATTCAAAACCGCGGCCGGAGATGGTCAGCGCGAAAGTGCCCTGGGTTTCTTCGCAAGCGCGCACGCAGCGGTTGCACACAATGCATTTCGACGAGTCGAAAGTGAAGTATGGGTTGCTCTCGTCCTTCTTCAATGTCAAATGGTTGGCGCCCTCGTAGCCGTAGCGCACTTCGCGCAGGCCGGTGACGCCCGCCATGTCCTGCAGCTCGCAATTGCCGTTGGCAGGGCAGGTGAGACAATCGAGCGGGTGGTCGGAGATATATAACTCCATCACCCCTTTGCGCACTTCCTGCAGCTTGGCCGACTGGGTGCGCACCACCATGCCTGCCTCCGCCGGCGTGGTGCAGGAGGCCGGGTAGCCGCGCCGGCCTTCGATCTCGACCAGGCACAGGCGGCAGGAACCGAAGGGCTCGAGGCTGTCGGTGGCGCACAATTTCGGGATGTTGATGGCGTTTTCGGCGGCGGCGCGCATCAGCGAGGTGCCCGCCGGTACCGTCACCTGGTAGCCGTCGATGGTCAGCGTGATCATTTCGGTGGCAAGGTTGATCTGCTTGGCCGGGGTGCCGAAATCGCGGGTGATGATGGTTTCGATCATGATAATAATCTCCT
>JAQGNM010000065.1 GCA_028291845.1 Massilia sp.
GCCGCCGACCAGCTGATAGATGATCGCCAGCACGCTGCCCTTGTAGGCGACGCGGCCTTCGATGCCTTCCGGTACAAATTTATCCGCCTTGATCGAGGCGTCCTGGAAGTAGCGGTCGGCCGAGCCGTCGGCCATCGCGCCCAGGCTGCCCATGCCGCGGTAGGATTTATAGCTGCGGCCCTGGAACAGGATCACTTCGCCCGGCGCCTCTTCGGTACCGGCAAACATGCTGCCCATCATGACGGTCGACGCGCCGGCTGCCAGCGCCTTCGAGATGTCGCCCGAGAAGCGGATGCCGCCATCGGCGATGCACGGCACGCCGGTGCCTTTCAAGGCATCGGACCCATTGGAAATCGCGGTGATCTGCGGCACGCCGACGCCGGCGACGATGCGGGTGGTGCAGATCGAGCCGGGGCCGATGCCGACCTTGACCGCATCGGCGCCGTATTCGACCAGCGCCAGGGCGGCGGCGGCGGTGGCGATGTTGCCGCCGATGACGTCCACCTGCGGATACTTGGTCTTGATCCATTTCACGCGGTCGAGGATGCCTTGCGAGTGGCCGTGGGCGGTGTCGACCACCAGCACGTCGACGCCGGCGGCGACCAGCAGGTCGACCCGTTCCTCATCGCGCGGCGAGACGCCGACGGCGGCGCCGACCAGCAGCTTGCCTTGCGCATCTTTCGACGCGAACGGGTGCTCGTGCGACTTCTGGATATCCTTGACGGTGATCAAGCCGCGCAATTCGAAATTGTCGTCGACCACCAGCACGCGCTCGAGGCGGTGCTTGTTCATCAGGCGCTTGGCTTCGGCCGGGTCGGCGTCTTCCTTGACATACACCAGCTTGTCGCGCGGGGTCATCTTGGCGCGCGCCTCGGCGTCGAGTTCTTCTTCAAAACGCAAGTCGCGGTTGGTGATAATGCCGACCACGGATTTACCCTCGACCACCGGAAAGCCGCTGATGCCGTACTGTTCGGTCAGGGCGATGACATCGCGGATTTTCATATCCGGCGGAATGGTGATTGGGTCGCGCAACACACCTGCCTCGAAACGCTTGACCTTGGCCACTTCGCGGGCCTGGTCCTTGGCGCTGAGATTTTTGTGGATGATGCCGATGCCGCCCTCCTGCGCCATGGCGATGGCCAGGCGGCCCTCGGTGACGGTGTCCATGGCGGCGGACAACAGCGGGATATTCAAAGTGATGTTGCGCGTCAGCTTGGTCTTCAGAGACGTGTCTGCAGGCAAAACGTTGGAGTAAGCGGGGACGAGCAGCACATCATCGAACGTGAGTGCTTTCTGAAGCAGACGCATAGTGATTTTCCTATAGGCGCAAAAGCGAATTATACAGAAGAACGCTCGAGCCGTCCGGCGGCGGCCTATTTTGCTTTTGGCATCATCTGCAACACCAAGCAGCGGCGCGGCAACCATAGTTGCGCTGCCAAACGCAGCGCCGCCCTTTGATGCGGGTTGACAAGCAAGGCAAACCATGGCGTAGTGACGCAAGGCAACAACCTGGAACCAGGCAATGAACTTAGCGAACTTTTACCGTAGCAGCATCGGCGTCCTGCTGTTGTGCTGCGCCAGCCTGGCGCAGGCGCAATACATGTGGATCGACGCCAAGGGTATCAAACAATATTCGGACCGGCCGCCGCCGCCCTCGGTGCCGATAAAAGACATCAAGAAGGCGCCGAAGGGGCAACCGAGCGCCGAAAACATGCCGGTCGTGGAGACCGCAGCCGCGACCGCTGCCGCCGCGCCAGCAGCGGCAACACCGAACCTTCCGCCAAGCCTGGCCGAGCGTGAGGCCGACTACGTCAAGCGGCAAAAGGCCAAGCTTGAACAGGAAAAAAAGGAGCGCGAGGAGAAGGAACAAAAGAGCGCGCAGCGCGACTTTTGCGAGCACGCGCGCGCCGCCAAGGCGTCGCTCGATTCAGGCGTGCGCCTTGGCATTACCAACAAGAATGGCGAACGCGGCTTCATGGACGATGCCCAGCGCGCCGCCGAGAGCAAGAAAGTCGAAAAGGCGCTGGCCGGCTGTCCGGCCGGCTGAATCAGGCCTTGGCGCTGGCGCGGCGCCGCCGGCTTTCCTTCGGATCGGCCAGCAACGGCCGGTACAGTTCGACCCGGTCGCCATCGCGCAAGACGGTGTCGAGCGGCTTTTTCTTGCCGAAGATGCCCACCTGGTGCACCGCCGGATCGAAGCCGGCCATGCCGGGATCGCGCGGGTCGGCAAGTTCGCCCAGCTGCCCCAGCTGTTTCAAGCGCGCCATTTCCGCCACAATACCGGAGGCCTCGATGGCGGCGCCGATGGTGGCGCCCTGCTCCAGCCATAGTTCGCGCAGAATTTCCTGGCGCGCCGTGGCGTAGCACACCACCACGTGCAGGCGGGCGGGAGCGGGGTCGGCAGCGGTCGTCATCATCAAACGCCGTACACCGTCTCGGCGCGTTTGCAGAAGGAATCGACCATGCTGTTGGCAATCATGCCGAACACGGGGCCGATCAACTGTTCCAGAATGATGCTGGAAAATTCGTAGCGCAGGTCGAACTCGACCTTGCAGGCGTCGGCGCGCAAGGCCTTGAAAGTCCACAAGCCGTCCATCACCTTGAACGGACCGTCGACCAGCTTCATGGTCATCGAGGTCGGCCGGTTGTTGGTGTTGGCGGTCGTAAAAGATTGTTTGACGCCATGAAAATTGATGCCGATCGAGGCGACCAGTTTGCCGTCGGTTTGTTCGAGCACCTTGACGGCGCCGCACCAGGGCAGGAATTTGGGATAGTCGGCGACGTTGGCGACCAGGTCGAACATCTGCTCTGCGCTATAGCCGAGAAAAACTGTCTTGTGCACTACTGCCATGTGTCTGCCATTTGCTATGATGTTGGAGTTGTTACATTAGTCCTGCGACACCGTAGTTTAACCGACCCGCGCATTTTCGCTAATACATGAGCATTGTTGATAATAGAAAAGCATTTCACGATTACTTCATCGAGGACCGCTACGAGGCGGGCATCGTGCTGGAGGGTTGGGAAGTCAAGGCCATCCGCGATTCGCGCGTGCAGATCAAGGAGGCGTACGTGGTCGTGCGCGGCAACGAGCTGTTTTTGTTCGGCGCCCACATCAGCGCGCTGGCGACGGCGTCGGCATTCACCCATCCGGACGCGGTGCGCACCCGCAAGCTGCTGCTTCACCGCGCCGAGGTCGACAAGCTGATCGGCAAAGTCGAGCGCTCGGGCTTTACCCTGGTGCCGCTCAACCTCCACTTCAAGGGCGGCAGGGTGAAATGCGAGATCGGCCTGGCCAAGGGCAAGAAGCAGCACGACAAGCGCGCCACCGAGAAGGAGCGCGATAGCAAGCGCGAGGTGGCGACGGCGATGAAGACGCACAGCCGCTAAAGTCCGGCATAAAAAAACCGCCAGGCCTGGCGGCGCTTTTTATTTCACACTTTATTTCAAACATTAGCGGCTGTGCGACTTCATCGCCGACGCCACCTCGCGCTTGCTGT
>JAQGNM010000075.1 GCA_028291845.1 Massilia sp.
CAGCGCGAACCCTTCGGGCAGGTCCATCGGCACGTCTGTCAGGGAATGCACCGCCAGATCGGCGCGCCGCGCGGCCATCGCCCCCTCCAGCTCCGTGACGAACAAGCCCTTGCCGCCGACCTTGGACAAGGCGCGGTCGAGGATCTGGTCGCCACGGGTGGTCATGCCGAGAATGGTGATCTGGCAGTTTGGATATAATAAAGTCAATTGAGCGCGAACATGTTCTGCCTGCCACATGGCGAGACGGCTCTCACGCGAGGCGATGATCAAGGTCGCCGGCGCCTGGGCTGGGCTGTCACCGGTTAATGCGTTTGCGTTCAAAACGGATTCTTTCGCTGTCGTTGGCCGACCCCGGCAAATGCCAGTACTTTCGGGCCGTGGTTAAGATCACAAATTTTATCACGCGCCCCCCTTGCAGACGCCGGCCTACCTGCCCCTGCATCCACAATTTCGACAATGGCCAACACGCTCAACGCTATGCTCAATCCCGCTGCCGCCGTACCTGACTCACCCCCAAACCAGGACAAGGACGCCCCCCTCAAGGAAGACATCCGCCTGCTCGGCCGCCTGCTCGGCGACGTGCTGCGCGACCAGGAGGGGGAACAAGTCTTCAACGTCGTCGAAACCATCCGCCAGACCGCGGTGCGCTTTCGGCGCGAGGACGATGCCGATGCCGACATCGAACTGCGCACCCTGCTGAAAAAACTCACGCGCGAGCAGACCATCTCGGTGGTGCGGGCGTTCTCGTATTTTTCGCACCTGGCCAATATCGCCGAGGACCAGCACCATATCCGCCGCCGCCGCGCCCACCTGCTGGCCGGCTCGAAGCCGCAGGCCGGCAGCGTCGGCTTCGCGCTCGACAAACTGAAAACGGCCGGGGTCGAGGCCGCGACCGTGCGCGGCTTTTTCGAACAGGCCCTGATCGTGCCGGTGCTGACCGCCCATCCCACCGAGGTGCAGCGCAAGAGCATTCTCGACGCCGAGCACGACATCGCCCGCCTGCTGGCCGAGCGTGACCGGCCGCTCACGCCGAAGGAAGAAAAGGCCAACCTGGCGCTGCTGCAGGCGCGCATCGCCACCCTGTGGCAAACCCGCATGCTGCGTTACTCGAAGCTGACGGTCGGCGACGAGATCGACAATGCCCTGTCCTACTACCGCATCACGTTTTTAAGGGAACTGCCCGGGCTGTACGACGACATCGCCGAGGAACTGGCCGCCCACTACGGCGACGGCGCCAACAGCGACGCGTCGTATATCCAGATGGGCAGCTGGATCGGCGGCGACCGCGACGGCAACCCGAATGTCAACGCCTCGACCATGCAGGAGGCCTTGACCAAGCACGCCACCACCATCCTCGATTTTTATCTCGATGAGGTGCACACGCTGGGCGCCGAGTTATCGATTTCGACCTTGATGGTCAGTGTCAGCCCGGCCCTGCAGGCGCTGGCCGACGCCTCGCCGGACCAGTCGCCGCACCGCAGCGACGAGCCGTACCGGCGCGCCCTGATCAACATCTACGCCAAGCTGGCCAGCACCGCCCGCGCCCTGGGCGCCACCAACATTATGCGCCGCGAAGTCGGCCACGCCGAGCCGTACGGCGACGCCAGCGAATTCGCCGCCGATCTCAAAGTGCTGGTCGATTCGCTGGCCGCCAACCACGGCGCCAGCCTGGCCCACCCGCGCCTGGCCCACCTGCAGCGCGCCGCCGCCATCTTCGGCTTTCACCTGGCCTCGCTCGACATGCGCCAGACCTCCGACGTCCACCAGCGCGTGCTGGCCGAACTGTTCGCAGCCGCCGGCGCCGAGAGCGGCTACGCCGGGCTGTCCGAACCGGACAAGGTGGCGCTGCTGCTCAAAGAACTGGCGCAGCCGCGCATGCTGGTGTCGCCGTGGACCACCTATTCCGACGAGACCGAGAGCGAACTGGCGATCCTGCGGGCAGCCAAGCAGATCCGCCAGCGCTACGGCGTGCGGGCGATCCGCAACTACATCATCTCGCACACCGAAACCGTATCGGACCTGCTGGAAGTGCTGCTGCTGCAGAAGGAAACCGGCATGCTGAGGATGGCTGCAGGCGAACTCGATGCCATGGTGATTCCCCTGTTCGAAACCATTCCCGACCTGCAGCGCGCCGCCGCCATCATGCGCGACTGGATGGCGCTGCCGCAGGTGGCGGCGCTGATCGCGCGCCAGGGCCAGCTGCAGGAAGTCATGCTCGGTTATTCCGACTCGAACAAGGACGGCGGCTTCCTGACCTCGAACTGGGAGTTGTACAAGGCCGAGATCGACCTGGTCAAGGTGTTTGCCGATGCCAAGGTAAAGCTGCGCCTGTTCCATGGCCGCGGCGGCACCGTCGGCCGCGGCGGCGGCCCTTCCTACGAGGCGATCCTGGCGCAGCCGCCCGGCACCGTCAACGGCCAGATCCGCCTGACCGAGCAGGGAGAAATCATCGCCTCCAAATTTTCCAACGCCGAGATTGGCCGGCGCAACCTGGAACTGCTGGTGGCGGCGACTCTGGAAGCGAGCCTGGGCCAGACCGGCGGCGGCGCCGCCAGAAACGGCAACCTGGCAGCTTTCGAAGCGGTGATGGCCGAGCTTTCCGAACGCGCCTACCACGCCTACCGCGACCTGGTCTACGAGACCCCGGGGTTTACCGATTACTTCTTTGCCGCCACGCCGATCGCCGAAATCGCCGAACTCAATCTCGGTTCGCGTCCGGCCTCGCGCAAGTCGACCCGCCGCATCGAAGACCTGCGGGCGATTCCGTGGGGTTTTTCATGGGGCCAGTGCCGCCTGCTGCTGCCGGGCTGGTACGGCTTCGGTTCGGCCATCGGCGCCTGGATCGCCGACGGAGAAGGCAAGGGTGGACGCGAAGAACGCACCGCGACCCTGCAGGCGATGTACCAGCAGTGGCCATTCTTCGCCACCCTGCTGTCGAACATGGACATGGTGCTGGCCAAGACCGACCTGCCGATCGCCTCGCGTTACGCCGAACTGGTGCCGGACGTCGAACTGCGCGAGCGTATTTTCAGCCGCATCTCGGCCGAACACGCGGCCACCATCGCCTGCCTGGAATCGATCACCGGCGCCGACCAGCGCCTGGCCGGCAACCCCTTATTGGCGCGCTCGATCCAGAACCGCTTTGCCTACCTCGATCCGCTCAATCACCTGCAGGTCGAGCTGATCGAACGCCACCGGGCCCTCGCGGCCGGGCCGCTGCAGATGGACAACCGGGTACACCGGGGGATTCATTTGTCGATCAATGGCGTGGCGGCGGGGCTGCGCAACACTGGCTGATTGACAGCGGCGGACTTAGCAGGGGGACTGGCACCGATAGGTGCCTGTCCCATTTTTCCACGCTGCGCACCTTAACATTTAACCAATTGTCAAAAAGTTTCCTTTAGGATATTGTAGCTCCGTACAATTGAACTAAACTCATATTGCATGAAGCCGCCCCCTACCCCATCCCGTGAAGCATTCCTGGACCTGCTGCTCGACGCCGTCTTTGCCGTCGATGCCGACGGCCGTTTCGTGTTCGCCAACGCCGCCGCCGAGCGCATTCTCGGCTATACGCCGCAGGAGCTGGTCGGCATGGGCATGATCGACCTGGTGGCGCCGGAAGACCGGGCACGCACCCTGGCGCGGGTCGACGAGATTGTTGGCGGCACGCCGTCGAGCGGCCCGTATTTCGAAAACCGCTACGTGCACAAGGAAGGCCGCTACGTCGACATCATGTGGTCGGCGCGCTGGTCCGAGGCCGACCAGCTGCGGGTGGCGGTGGCGCGCGACGTAACCGAGCGCAAGCGGGCCGACGCCCTGCGCGCGGCCATGTACGCGATATCGGAGGCGGCGAATGCCGCCAGCAGCCTGCCGGCGCTGTTCCCGCTGCTGCACCGGATCGTCGACGAGCTGCTGCCGGCGCCGGGGTTCGCAATCGCCCTTTACGATGGCGACGACGACCTGATCCTGCTGCCCTACCATGTCGACGAACACGGCGCCGTCGGCGCATCGAGCATGCCCGCGGCCGACACCTTGTGCGGCCACGTCATCAAATCGGGCGGCGCGTTGCTGCTCGCGCCCGGGCCGGAAACACAGCGCCTGGCGGCGCTGCCAGCGAGCCTGCATGCCGATGCGCGCCGCTGTTCGCCCTGCTGGCTGGGGGTGCCGCTCAAGTCGCGCAAAAAGGGCCTGGAGGAGACCATCGGCGCCATCATCGTCAAGTGCCTGCCCGGCCCGCGCCAGTACAGCCGGATCGAGCAGGAACTGCTGCACTTCGTGGCCGGCCAGGTCGGCACCGCCATCGAGCGGGTGCGCATGCAGGAGCAGTTGCAGCACATGGCGCGCCACGACGGCCTGACCGGACTGCCGAACCGCCAGCTGTTCCTCGACCGTCTCGATGCCGCCCTGGCGCGCGCGGTGCGCAGCGGCGGCGGCTTCGCCCTGCTGTATCTCGACCTCGACAACTTCAAGCAGGTCAACGACCGCCACGGCCACGGCGCCGGCGACGTGCTGCTGTGCGAAGTGGCGCGCCGGCTGCAGCAGGCGGTGCGCGACGTCGATTCGGTCGGGCGCATCGGCGGCGATGAATTCGTGGTGCTGCTCGAAGGCGTCGATAAGCCCGCCGACGCCGCCCTCATCGCCGGCAAGATCGAACAGGTATTCGAGCGGCCGATCGAACTGCGCGGCCAGGCGCTGCGGATCGCGCCCAGTATCGGCCACGCCCTGTATCCGTTCGACGGCTTGACGGCCGCGCAACTGCTCGAGCATGCCGACGGCGCCATGTACCGCGCCAAACACGCGCGAAGCGCGCCGCCCCAACCCGGCGGCTGAGGCAGGCGCTATGCGCGGCAACGAACCGACAGGCTGCGCCGAATTCTTCATACTTCTTCCAACGACAAAGCAAACGCTATTCGGGAAAAATGTAAATACCCGCTGAAACGTTTTGTAGCGTTCCTTACCAGCCTGCCTCACCTCTGCGCGCCGATGTGCGGTGTAATGGACACATCAGCAGGCCAACCGTAGCACCAAGGAGAACAACATGAAAACCAAACTGATCGCTTCAGCACTGATCGCCTTGACCATGGCCGCCAGCGGCAGCGCGATGGCCCAACGGGGTGACCGCGACAATGACCGCAACGACCACGGCAATCAAGGTCAACACCAGCAATACAACAACGATCGCAACGACCGTCACGACGGCGCGCGCGGCAACGATAACAACAACCGCCGCAACTACGACGCCCGCAATTACCGCAGCGATAATTATCGTGGCGGCGGTCCGCGCCATGACCTGCGCCGCGGCCAGCGTCTGAGTTCGGAATACCGCAACAACCGCTACGTCGTCAACGACTGGCGCGCCCGCCGCCTGTCGGCGCCGCCACGCGGCCAGCACTGGGTGCAGGCAGGTAATGATTACGTGCTGGCGGCGATCGCCACCGGCGTGATCACGCAGATCCTGCTGTCGAATTAAGCTGTCGGTGAAAACCAAAACCGCGCCCTCGCAAGACGGCGCGGTTTTTTTATAAGCGCCCGCTTATTTGGCGTCCAGGAAGCTCTTCACCTCGGCCTGAAACGCCTTCGGCTGATCCCACATGATGAAGTGGGCGCTGTCGTCGATGCGTTTCAGGCGCGCGCCCTTGACCGGCGCGTACGCCGCCGTGTACACCGCATCGGCCTGTGCCGGTGTCAGAAAACCCTTGGTGGCGACATACAGCACCGTCAGCGGCGCCTTGATGTTGACCAGTTCCGGCCGCAGGTCGGTCACCACCAGCTCGTGGTAGGCGCGCGCCGAGACGTCCGGCGTCGAGGTCAGCGAATCCTCGATGGCGCCGGCGCGCATCGCTTCGGTGGCGACCATCGAATTGATGGTGCCGACGGCGCGCGCGCGGCGCGCTTCCGGCTCGGCCGCGCGCATGCCGGCCAGGATGCCGTCGGCGGTCGGCGTGATCGATGCCGCCGTGGTGCCGGCCGGGCCGAACAAGGCGCCCAGGAAGGGCACCATGTCGACCACCATCAGCCGATCGACATCGTCTGGATGGCGCGCGGCCAGCATCAGGCCGATGGTGCCGCCCATCGAGTGGCCGATGACGGCCGGCCTGGCCAGCTTCTTGCCGGTGATTTCAGTTTCGATGTAACGGGCGACATCGTCGGCCACCGGCTTGGATACCGGCCCCTCGACATTGGCGCCGGGCGCGCTGCCGGCAAAGCCGTTCACTTTGACCAGGTGGTAGCGGTGGCCCGGCAGCGCCGCCATCATTTCCTTCCACACGCGCGGCGAGGAATTCAGACCAGGGATCAGCACCACGTCGCTGCCGCTGCCTTCGACGCTGACGCTGATGCGCGCGGCCGGCGCGCTGGCGGTCTCGGCAGCAACGGCGGCGAGCGCCGGCAAGCCGCAGGACAGACCGAAACCGGCGGCGGCGATGGACAAGGCGGTGGCAAGAACGGTGCGGCGGGTGCTCATGGAGTCTCCTGAGGATGGTCGATCAAATGTTGACGATTTCGTCATTGAACACACATCCTCGTCTGCCCGCCAGGCGAAGTCAAGCGGCGTAAAAAAACCGCGTGCTTCTTGCGAAGCGCGCGGTCGTTTGCAGCGGCACGGTTGGTTTAGCTATTGTGCAAGAAGCTCTTCAGCTTGTCCGAACGGGACGGCTGGCGCAGCTTGCTCATCGCTTTTGCTTCGATCTGGCGAATCCGCTCGCGGGTGACGTCGAACTGCTTGCCCACTTCTTCCAGCGTGTGGTCGTTCGACATTTCGACGCCGTAGCGCATGCGCAGCACCTTGGCTTCGCGCGGGGTGAGCGAGTCCAGCACTTCCTTGATGACGTTGCGCATCGAAGCGTGCAGCGCGGCATCCAGCGGCGCCAGGGTGGCGTTGTCCTCGATGAAGTCGCCCAGTTGCGAATCGCCATCTTCGCCCATCGGCGTTTCCATGGAAATCGGCTCCTTGGCGATCTTCATGATCTCGCGGACTTTGTTTTCCGGCATTTCCATTTTCAAGGCCAGGGTCGCCAGATCCGGCTCGCTGCCGGTTTCCTGCATGATCTGGCGCGAGATGCGGTTCATCTTGTTGATGGTCTCTATCATGTGCACCGGCACGCGGATGGTGCGCGCCATGTCGGCGATCGAACGGGTGATCGCCTGGCGGATCCACCAGGTGGCGTAGGTCGAGAATTTATAGCCGCGGCGGTATTCGAACTTGTCGACCGCTTTCAGCAAACCGATATTGCCTTCCTGGATCAGATCGAGGAATTGCAGGCCCCGGTTGATGTATTTTTTCGCGATCGAAATCACCAGGCGCAAGTTGGCGACCGTCATTTCGCGCTTGGCATGACGGGCACGCTTCTCGCCGGCGGCCATCTGCTTGTTGATCTTGCGCAGATCGGCCAGCGGCAAGGCCACCCGCGCCTGCAGGGCGATCATGCGCTTCTGGTGTTCCTGGATGGCCGGCACGTTACGGCCCAAAACGGCGCTGTAAGGATAGCCGGCGGCCACTTCCGCCTCGACCCATTCGAGGTTGGTTTCATTGCCCGGGAAGACCTTGATAAAGTGGGCGCGCGGCATGCCGCAGCGCGAGACGCAAATCTCCAGCACCGCTTTTTCGATGTGACGCACTTCGTCCATCTGGCCGCGCAGGGTGTCGCACAGCCTTTCCACCACTTTCGCGGTAAACCGGATGCCCAGCAGTTCGTTGGAGATCACTTCCTGCGCCTTGACGTAGCCTTTCGAGCCGTAGCCATCCTTCTCGAACGCCTTTGCCATCTTTTCGAACTGCGCTTCGATGACCAGGAATTTATCCAGCGCGCCGCGTTTCAATTGCAGCAGCTGCTCGGCCGAGAAGCCCGCCGCGCCGCCGTTGGCGTCGCCGTCTTCCTCGATTTCCTCTTCTTCCTCTTCTTCCTCGTCGCCCTCGGCGGCAGCCAGCGCCGGCTTGTGCGGCGCGGCCGGGGTGGGGGTGGCCGATTCGTTCAGGTCGACGAAACCATCGACCACTTCATCGACCTTGATTTCGTCGCGCTCGATCTTGTGCGACAGCGCGATGATCTCGGCGATGGTGGTCGGGCAGGCGGAAATGGCTTGCACCATGTCTTTCAGGCCGCCTTCGATGCGCTTGGCGATTTCGATCTCGCCTTCGCGCGTGAGCAGCGCCACCGCGCCCATTTCACGCATGTACATGCGCACCGGGTCGGTGGTGCGGCCGAAATCGGAGTCGACCGTCGACAGCGCGGTGGCGGCGGCGGCTTCGACTTCGTCGTCGCTGGTGGCGGCCGGCACGTTGTCGGTCAACAGCATCATGTCGGCGTCGGGGGCGCGCTCGTAGACGGCGATGCCCATGTCGTTGAAGGTCGCGATGATGCCTTCGATCGCTTCCGGATCGATGATGTTCTCGGGCAACTGATCGTTGATCTCGGCGTGGGTCAGGAAGCCGCGCTCCTTGCCGATGTTGATCAGGTTCTTGATCTGGTTGAGGCGGCGCTCCATGTCCGCTTCCGACGTTTTCGAGTCGCCTGCCAGCACGCCCGACAGGCCGCCCTTGGCTTTACGCTCTTTCGCCTTCGACACCGCCTTCAGTTCGGCGCGCTCGACCGCGTTGAGCGCCGCCACTTCGTCGTTCTCGGGGGTGAATTCGGACGGCTTGCGCCCGCGGCGGCCCGGCACCTTGACCGAGGGCAGCAGGTAGCCGGAGGTGTCGATCTGCGCCAGGGTGGCGGCATCGGTCACCTGGCTGACCGACTGGCCGGCGGTCTGGATCACGGTCGGCTCGGCTTCGACGACCTTGCGCGCCACGCGCGGCTTGACCGCCTTGGCGGCCGGCGCTTCGGCGCTGTCCTGCGCCACCGGAGCGGCGGCCGGGGCAGGCGCAGCGGTAACAGCAGGCGCGCTCGCGGGTTCAGCCTGCTTGAGCGCGGCCAGTTTCGACGCGCGCTTTCTCACCACGGTAGTGGCCGCGGCCGGCGCGGCAACGACGCCCTCGCCTTGAGCGGCAGCCGCATCGACCGCCGCCACCGCCGTCACCGTTTCGACCTGTTCGACGTGCGCTTGCGCAGCGGCGTTGACGGCGGCCAGGCGCGAACGCGTCTTGACGACGCTGACCTTGGCGGCGGCGTCGTCGCCCTCGATAAAGTAGGAAGTGGCTGTCTTCGGCACCGCCAGCGGCGCGGCTTTACGCGGTGCGGCCTTCTTGGCGGTCAAAGTCAGTGTCTTGGCGGTGCTTTTGGTCATTGTCTCTCCAGTCGCGGGCGGTACGCGCCGGCGAAGTCAAAAATCCACCAGGCCTTCAAACAGGCCAGATGGCGGGGGCATTCGGGGGATAGCCTCTATATAGGGCCTATAGAGCGGATCTCAAGCGCGACAACAGCGGTCGCAGGGCTGGAGCGGGTGATATACGGAGTTGCGAGTGATATGATCAATTGGTGCGGATACAATGTTGAAGCAGAAAAGAAAAAAAGCCCGATCAAATAACCGGGCTTGAATCTATTATCCGAGGAGAATAGAGGAGACAGGCAAATTATGCCCGAAGAGTCGGACGCCGTATAATTGTGAAATCGAATGACCGATATCACAATAACGCATACTCCTTAGCAACTATCCTTCCCGGATCGTTTGTGCCAACGCAAGCCGCGCGCAGACCAAGGGGCGGATCATACACGATTTCGCCCGGCGGCGCGCGCCGCGCCGCTTCGCCGCCGCGTCCGGCATGGCAAAACAACACGATTCGATTTGCCAGCGCACTTGGCAAAGTCCACATGGTATCCTTCCGTTTCCAGCTCTTACAATGAAGTCAATGAATACAACTAGCCCTGTCGTCGAGACCCCTGGCGACACTCCGGCTGCTGCCTCCGCAGTACCCGTCGCATCTCCAGTCCCGGATGTCCATGCCGCATCCGAAGCTGCCGCCGTCACGCCAGCGCCCGCCGCGCCGGCAACGCCGGCGCCCCAGCCGCCGAGCGCACGCACCCTGCTCAAGCAGTTGCAACAGCAATTCCCCACTTTCGGCAAGTGCCTGCCGCTGTCGATCGGTATCGACAAGCAGTTGCTGGCGAAAATGCCTGAACTGGACCGCAAGACCATGCGCGCCGCGCTCGGCATCCACACGGGGTCCCTGCGCTATCTGCGTGCCATGGAAAAGGCCACTGTCCGTTACGACCTCGACGGCACTGCCGGCGCCGCCGTTACCGACGTGCACCGCCTGCACGCCAAGGAAACCTTGCAGCAGCGCTTCAAGAAGGAAGCCGAGCGCAAGAAAGCCGAAGCCGACGCCGCCAAGGCAGTCGAGGCCGACCGCCTGCGCGCTGAAAAGCTGCAGCTGCTGGCGTCCAAATTCTCGCGCAACTGAGTCGACGGTTGAACTGCTCGCTGGAATGCTCGTTTGAGCGCTCATCTGACACCCGCGTGGTGCTCAATTGAGACACGACGCACCGCTGCAAGCGGCCGGCGCCGCTGACGAGCTCGCCTTGCCGCCATACGAGGGCATCGCCATGGCCGACGTGCGCATGGTCAAATCCGAGCAGGACGCCGCCGCCGCTTTCAGCGCCCTGGCGGCGGTGGACGTGCTCGGCTTCGACACCGAATCGAAACCGACCTTTTTAAAGGGTGAAGTGTCGACCGGCCCCCACCTGGTGCAACTGGCCACCGACAGCACCGCCTGGCTGTTCCAGATCGGCTCGCAGCCGCCTTCCGACGCCATACTGCGCGTGCTGCGCACGGTGCTCGAATCGCCGGCGATATTAAAGGTCGGCTTCGGCCTGGCCGACGACATCAAGCGCCTGCGCGCCAAACTGGGCATCGAAACGGTGCACGTGGTCGACCTGGCCACCGCGATGAAACAAAAAAGCGAGCGCAATTCGCTGGGCGCGAAGACCGCGGTGGCGCGGTTCTTCGGCCAGGCGCTGCAGAAATCGAAGAAGATCACCACCACCAACTGGGCCTTGCCGAGATTGTCGGAGAAGCAGATTTTGTATGCGGCTGATGATGCGCACGTGGCATTGAAGCTGTATCGGCACTGGCAAGACCTCAAACAAAAGTGAACACCTACTTTTGTTACCGTGAAAGCTTAGTAGTGTATGGACGCATCGTCCCTTCCCGCCCTGTTGCGGGTTTGATCTAGCCGCTGGGTCCGACCCCTCGTTGCAGCGG